>JBGSKZ010000554.1:0-1029 GCA_041741035.1 Treponematales bacterium | reverse complement strand
GCTGGGCGTGCCGCCCCGCTGCAGGTAGCCGAGCACGGTTACGCGGGCTTCCATGCCGGTGGCCGCCTCTATCTCCGCGGCCACGCGGTAGCCTATGGACGGGTAGGGCATGGACTCCCGCCTGCGCTTGCGCTCCTTTTTAGGCAGCAGCGCCTCTTCCTCTGACATGGCCCCTTCCGCCACGACCACGATGCTGAAGCGCTTGCCTTCCGCCTGCCTCCGCGCGAGGCTGGCCGTCACCGACTGTATGGAATAGGGCAGCTCGGGTATGAGTATAATATCCCCGCCCGCGGCTATGCCCGCGTAGAGGGCCAGCCAGCCGGCCTTGTGCCCCATGAGCTCTATCACCATGGCGCGGTTGTGGGAGCTGGCCGTGGAATGGAGCCGGTCTATGGATTCCGCGGCTATGTCCACCGCCGAATGGAAGCCGAAGCTCAGCTCCGTGCCCCATATGTCGTTGTCTATGGTCTTAGGCAGGCCTATGACGGCCAGGCCTTCCTTGGCTAGGAGATGGGCCGTGGTGTTGGTGCCGTTGCCCCCCAGCACCACCAGGGCGTCAAGACCCAGGCGCTCCACGTTCTCGAGTATGCGCTCGGGCTTATCCTGGCCCGCCCTGGAGTCGGAGCAATTGCCGTCGTCGCAGGACTTGAAGGGCTTCTCCCGCGACGAGCCCAGGATAGTGCCGCCCAGCGTGAGTATGCCCGAAAAATCCTCCTGGGACAGCGGCCGCGCGTCGCCGGATATAAGGCCGCGGTAGCCGTTGGATATGCCTATGACTTCCATGCCGAAGCGGCTGGACGCCGCCTTGGCCACGCCCCGAATAGCCGCGTTGAGCCCGGGGCAATCGCCGCCGCTCGTCAGTATGCCAAAGCGCTTAACCTTGTTTCCGGCCACGGCGGCTCTCCTTGTTCAGTCTAGCGGGACCCGAAGAGGCCGGCGCGGCTGCCGCAGCGCTGCATCTTGCCCTGGTCCCTGGGCGGCTCCTCCAGGAGCTTGGCTAGTTGGCGCGCCACGATATCGGGCTGCCCC
>JBGSKZ010000553.1:0-1126 GCA_041741035.1 Treponematales bacterium | reverse complement strand
CTCCGCCGCTGTGCCGCCGACGTATCGCCTGCGCCGCCCCCGCGCTTGCCGCGCCGCCCGTTTTCCGCTAGTCTTAGCCAGTCCCTTATACCTAAGCTTCGGGGAATTAAGCTAGTTTCGCTCAGCGAACGACGCCTGGCCATTGAATATACCGAGGAGGAAAATCCTATGACCAATATCATACTCTGCGGCGGCGCGGGCACGCGGCTCTGGCCTCTGTCCAGGACCCTCATGCCTAAGCAGTTCGCCAGGCTGCTCGGCGACAAATCGCTCTTCTATCGCAGCGTCGAGAGAAACCTGAGCCTGTGCTCCGACTATATCGTCGTAACCAACGCCGACCAGTGGTTCCTCGCCGCCGCGGACCTTACTGCCCTTCCCGAGGCCGCGCGACCCCGTAAGCTCTCCTTCATCCTCGAGCCCGTGGGCCGCAATACCGCCCCGGCCATAGCCTTGGCCTGCTTCGAGCTCGACCCCGGGGAGCTCGTTCTCGTGTCCGCCTCCGACCACCATATAAAAGACCAGGCCTCCTACAGCGAGCGCGTGGAGGCCGCAGCCGCCCTGGCCAAAGAGGGTTACCTGGTAACCTTCGGCATAGAGCCGGGCTACCCCGAAACCGGCTACGGCTACCTGGAGGCCGATACCGCCAAGCCCCTGTCCGGCCGCGCCTGTTACGCCGTTAAGGCCTTCAAAGAGAAGCCTGACGCAGCCGCCGCGGAGCGCTACCTGAACTCGGGGAATTACCTCTGGAACTCGGGCATGTTCGTCTTTAGCGCCGGAGCCTTCCTCGACGAGCTCAAGGCCGCCGCGCCCGCCATGTACGCGGCCTGCGTGGCAGCGCGGGCCGGCGCCAAACGGAACGCCGACCCCAAGACCGGCTATCCTCTCATATCGCCCCGCCTTGAAGACATGAAAGCCGTGCCCGCCGAATCCGTGGACTACGCCGTCATGGAAAAATCGTCAAAGGTTGCTACCGCGCGCTCCGATTTCGGCTGGAGCGACGTGGGCAGCTACGACGCGCTCTATGAGCTTGCCGACAAGGACGCCGACGGAAACGCCGTCAATGGCAACGCCGCTAAGCTCGACGCCCGGGACGGCGCCCGGGACGGCGGCGCGGCCCGCCCCGGAG
>JBGSKZ010000552.1:0-18164 GCA_041741035.1 Treponematales bacterium | reverse complement strand
AAGCGGCTCGAAGCGGCCGCGGCGATTTTCTCAGGGCGCGGCCTGCGCGTCCGCATAGGAGGCTGAAATGACCCCTCGAATACAGGCTTTGCGCGCCGAGAGCGTCGCCGCGCGCCCCTGCTTTTCCGCGGAACGGGCCGTGCTCACGACCGAGTACTATCGGCGCTGGTCCGGCAAGCTCTCCACGCCTATGCTGCGCGCGGGAAATTTCTACGAGCTTTGCGACCGGAAGGCCATCTACCTTGGCCCCGGGGAGCTCATCGTGGGCGAACGCGGGCCGCGGCCCAAGGCTGTATCTTCGTTCCCGGAGCTCACCTGCCATTCGGAGGAGGACCTCCGCATACTCTCGACCCGGCCGATGACGAATTACGCGGTATCGGAAGAAGATCTGGCAGCCTATCGCGAAACCGTCATACCGTATTGGAGCGGCCGTAGCATGCGCGAGCGGGCCTTCTCGGAACTCCCTGCCGGCTGGCTCGCCTACTACGAGGCGGGCTACTTTACCGAGTTCATGGAGCAACGGGCCCCGGGGCACACGGCTCTCGACGGTACCATCTATCGGAGGGGACTCAACGAAGCCAGGGCGGAAATAGAGCTGTCGCGCGCGAAGATCGACTGGGCGGCGGACCGTGATGCCTGGGATAAGGACGAGGAGCTCAAGGCCATGGCCTTGGCCTGCGACGCCGCCATACGCTTCGCCGAGCGCCACGCGGAACGCGCCGAGACGATGGCCGCGAATGAAAGCGACGGGCGGAGGGCGGCCGAGCTCAAGCGCATAGCGCAGATCTGCAGGCGGGTGCCGGCGGAGGCACCTCGAGATTTCTGGGAGGCATTGCAGGCATACTGGTTCTGCCACCTCGGCACGATCACGGAACTGAACGGCTGGGACGCCATGAGCCCGGGCCGGCTGGATCTGCACCTCGGCCCCTTCTACGAGCGCGACCTAAAAGCCGGCCGCCTGACGCGGGAAGAGGCGAAGGAACTCCTCTCCTGCCTCTGGATAAAAGTGAACAATACCCCCGCCCCGCCCAAAGTAGGCGTTACCGCCGCGGAGAGCGGCACGTATAACGACTTCACCAACATAAACCTTGGAGGGCTTACGCGGGCGGGCGACGACGCCTCGGGGGAGCTCAGCTATCTGGCCCTGGAGGTACTCGACGAGCTCAGGTTGCTCCAGCCCCAGGCCAACCTGCAGGTATCTGCCAAAACGCCGGAGAAGCTCCTCGTGGAAGCCTGCCGGGTAATACGGAGCGGCAACGGCTATCCGAGCCTTTTCAATGCCGACGAGGTAGCCCAAGCCATGATAGGCATGGGCAAGGATCCCGCCGACGCGCGCGAAGGGGGCACCTCAGGCTGCATCGAGACCGGTTGCTTCGGTAAGGAAGCCTACATACTGCACGGCTACCTGAACCTGCCCAAGACCCTACTCCTCGCGCTGCATGGCGGCGTGGATGCCGATACGGGGACCCGGCTCGGCCCGGACACGGGCGACCCGAGGAGATTCGCGGGCTTTGAGGAGCTCTACGCCGCCTTCGAGGCCCAGCTCGCCGCCCTGCTCGGTGCCAAGCTTCGCATATCGGATTATCTTGACCGCATGTATGCGCGCCTGAGCCCCGCGCCCTTCCTATCCGCGCTCATCGATGGCTGCATAGGCTCGGGACACGACTACTACGACGGCGGCGCGAAGTATAATACGGATTACATCCAGTTCGTCGGCCTTGGCACGCTAACGGACTCCCTGGCCGCCATACGCGAATTCGTATACGGCAAGCGGAGCCTCTCCTGGGACGCCCTGCTCGAAAGCTTAGCGGCGGATTGGAAGGGCCGCGAGGATTTAAGGATGCTCCTAGCCAATAAGGCACCCAAGTACGGAAACGACGACGATCGGGCCGATGACATCGCGGTTCGGCTGATCGATACCCTGCTCAAGCTCCTGGATGGACGGCCGTCGCCGCGCGGTGGTACTTACCACATCGACCTGTTGTCCACTACCTGCCACGTATACTTCGGGCTCAAAACGGGTGCCACTCCGGATGGGCGCCGCGCCAGGCTTCCTATGTCGGACGGCACCTCCCCATCCCAAGGCGCCGACCGCAGGGGCCCAACCGCGGTCATGAAATCCTTAGGGAAACTGGGCCAGGCGCGTACCGGCGGAACCCTCCTCAATCAACGCTTCCTGCCTGACGCCCTGGAGGGCGAAGAGGGCCTTCAGCGCCTGTCTTCCCTGGTACGGGGCTATTTCAAGCTGGGCGGCCATCATGTGCAATTTAACGTCGTGGATACGGCTACCCTGCGGGCGGCGCAAAAAAAACCCGAGGATTACCGGGACCTCCTCGTACGGGTGGCGGGCTACTCCGATTACTTCGTCGACCTGGACCGAAACCATCAGGAGGAGATTATTTCCCGGCACGCTAACGAGGGCTTATAAGCGGACCCAAGGCGCGTATGCCAGGGGGATACCCCCTCGAACGAGCGTAGCACGCTACGCTCGTTCTCACCCCTGCGGTCCTGCGAGTCTCGGACCGCACGGTTCAAATCCTGCGGCGCCCTTATAGAAAAAACCCGGACGGCCAAAGGCCTTCCGGGTTTTTTTTGGGCGCTGCAGGATTTGAACCTGCGACATCCTGGGTGTAAACCAGGCGCTCTGACCAGCTGAGCCAAGCGCCCCGACGGGGCAGACCTTAGCATGAAGCAGAGCGCTGGGTCAAGACCGGAAGCGGATACGGGCTAGAGCCTGGGGCCGAGGATGAGCTCGGCGTAGCTGCGGCCCTCGATGTCGGATTCAGGGATGCCTGAACGAACGAGCAGAGCCTTGAGTTCGCCCTGGATTATGGCGATGACGCCGGGATCCTCGGTATCGAGCACGCGCTCGATTTCGATAAAAGTGCCCAAGCCGCCCACCGCCGATATCTCTATCGTGTACCCTTCGTACTCGTACATAACGCCGGTTTTGCGCTTCTCGTAAAACGCTTCGCAGCCTACGCGCTCGATGAGGCCTTTGAAGGCGTCCTTGTCGGACACCTCGAATTCGGTTTCCTTATTGATCTCTATGCCGCCCTCGTTGCGCTTTAGCTTATAGGTGACTATGGACTTGTCGCCGTCGCTGCGGAGGCGGAAGCCTTTCGTCCCGCGCGAGAAGCGCCAGTCAGGCCCATGCCAATAGGAGTCGAGCTTATCGAAGGCGCGCACGAAGCGCGCGAAGGTAGCGACCCGGCCTTCCACGGCCTTAGGGTCGTCTATACGGGCTTTAAGTTCGATTTCAGTCAAGGGTCAATCCTTAAGCTTGAGCACGGAGGGATCGTAAGCCTCCGGGGGCAGATAGCCCAAGAACTCTATGCAGGTGGCTGCCAGGGAGCTTATGCCCAAGCCCTCGCGCAGCGTCGTTTCGTATTCGCCTTGGGAGAAAGGGTCATAAATCACGCAGGGCACCGGGTTGAGGCTATGGCTCGTCTTTGCCCTCGGCTTGCCGTCCGCCTTTATCGACACCGCGCCGGTCTTCTTCTCATGCTCGTACATATCGTCGGAATTGCCATGATCGGCGGTTAGAATCAATACGCCGCCGGCCTTTTCCACCGCTTTCCTGAGGCGGCCTATTTGCAGGTCCATGGCCTCAAGGCTGCATACGACGGCCTGATAGTTGCCGGTGTGGCCTACCATGTCGCCGTTGGGAAAGTTCAGCCGAATAAAGCGGTATTTCCCGCCGGCTATAGCCGCTAGTACCGCGTCGCTTATCTCGGCGCACTTCATCCAGGGGCGCTGCTCGAAGGGCAGCACGTCGCTGGTAATCTCCACGTAATCCTCAAGGCTCTCGTCGAATTTTCCCGTGCGGTTGCCGTTGAAGAAATAGGTTACGTGGCCGTATTTTTGGGTTTCAGATATGGCCAGCATGCGCACGCCGCTGGCCGCGAGGTACTCGCCCATAGTCTTATCTATGGCGGGGGGGCTGACGAGGTACTGGGCGGGAACGTGCATGTCGCCGTCGTACTCCATCATGCCGGCGTATTCAACGGCGGGCCGCCGGACGCGGTCGAACTTGTCAAAATCGTCGTCCTCGAAGGCCGCGGTCATTTCCAGCGCGCGATCGCCGCGGAAATTGAAGTAAATGACCGCGTCGCCATCGTTAACCGTTCCTATGGGGCCGGAGCCGTCCGCCACGACGAATTCGTGCATATCCTGGTCTATAAGCGCGGGGAACTCGGCCCTGTAGGCGTGGATAGCCGCGCTCGCGCTGGGGAACTGCCGCCCCTTACCGAGGACGTGGGTATGCCAGCCCCGCTCCACCATGGACCAATCGGCGCCGTAGCGGTCCATGGTTATATACTGCCTGCCGCCGCCGGAGGCTATGCGGTAATCGAAGCCGTCCCTCGACAAGCCGGCAAGGAAGGCTTCGAAGGGCTCTATGTACTCAAGGGCGCTCTGTTCGCCGACGTCGCGGCCGTCCAGCAGGGTATGGACGCGCGCCTTGCGCACGCCCTCGGCGCGAGCCTGGGCGAGCATGGCTTTCAGGTGGTCGATGTGGCTGTGAACGTTGCCGTCCGAGAATAAACCTATGAAGTGGATCGCGCCGCCGGGCGCGGATTTCGCCTTAGCCACGAGCTTCTTCCATACGGCGCCGCTGAACAGGGCTCCCGTCTCGATAGAGGCCGATACGAGCTTGGCTCCCTGCGCGAAAACGCGGCCGCAGCCGATAGCGTTATGGCCTACTTCGCTATTGCCCATATCGTCGTCGGAGGGTAAGCCCACGGCGGTACCATGGGCCTTGAGCCTAGTCTTAGGGCAGGAGGCTTCAAGCTCCCTGAAAGCATACAGCTTGGCGTCCGCTACGGCGTCTCCTTCGGGATATTTGCCATAGCCTACGCCATCCATGACGACGAGGACGACGGGGCCTTTTCGGCCTTTCCAGGCCGGATTCTTGTTTAATGCGTTCAATGCGAGCTCTCCTTGGGCGCAGCCCTCGGCGGAGGCTCAACGAAGGTATTCGGTGTCCTACGGCAGGGGCCACAAATCGGGCTATGGCTTTAGAGCCTACTCTCCAAAGTACTCAATAAGGGTGCGGACTTCCAAATTCCCCAAGCTGCTCTGGTAGTCGAGGAAGGGCAAGCCTATGACCGAGAACACGCCTATCGGCTCGGCGCCGCCGCGTATGAGCAGGTCGGCGGCGGCGCGCAGTGTACCGCCGGTGGCGACGAGGTCATCGACGATGAGTACCTTGCCTCCCCGCGGTATATCGGCTTCATGCATTTCTATCTCGGCCTCGCCGTATTCCAGCGCGTATTTCTGGCTGAGGGTTTTGCCGGGAAGCTTGCCCTTTTTACGCACTAAAATTATGGGCAAGCCGAGGCGCTCGGCGAAGGGAGCGGCGAACAGGAAGCCGCGTGACTCAACCGCCGCCACGGCGTCGAGCCGCTGGCCTTTATACATGCGCTCCATGGCGTCGATGCAGAATTTAAAGGCTTCGGGATTGGCCAGGACGCTCGTTATATCGTAAAACAGGATACCTGGCTTAGGAAAATCAGGCACTTTGCGGATGGCCGCATCGATATTGAAGGCTACAGGCATATACACCTCATGGCATGGGGTAGGAAGGCTGGTTTAGAGGACCGCGAGCAAAGAGCCAATCCAGGAGCTCGCGTCGGCTGAAGCCGATAATTGCTGGTCTTTCACGGGAAAGCCGAGCTCGGAAGCTACGCATTGAAGCTTAAAGGCCTTAGCGTCGGCGACGGTCTTGAAGAACAACGCGCCTTGGCGGCCCGCCAGGTTTACTCCCTGCAGGACCCGTTTCGTTTCCAGCCAGAATGGCGAGGATACGTCAGCCAGGCCGAACACGTACGCGTCGGCGGCCAGTATCTCGGGTATGGAAAGCTCGGAGGCGGACCTCAGCTGCACGGATAGCCGTCCAGCCAAGCCATCCTTTACGGCCTTCGCGAAAGTGCTAATGTCCTCATGGCCGTCTTCATAGACGACTAATACATGCTTTTTACGTTTTTCCACAGCGTCCATAATAGTAGTACCGCGAGAAGCCTCTGTCAAGCTTAAGCGCGAATTCGCCCTTTCTCGCATCCAAGGCCCGGTTAGCGCCCAGCGCGGAACTCGCGGCGCCTATTCCTCGGCCCGAGCCTGTTTCGCGTTCACGATTATAGCGTCTATGAACCCGAGGCTCAGCGATACGAGCGCCGCGCTTAAAAAAACATCGCGCTGCTCCTGGGCGCTTGGCCGGTAGGAATATTCGTTCTTGAACGGCCAGGGAGCGTAGCTGGAGTCGAAGCCGCTTCGCGTATAGCGGCTGAAATCGAAGACGAAGCGCGTGTAAAAGAGCGCTACCGGCAGGGCGCCTAAGCTCACGATTTCCAGGCGGCGCAGGCTAAAAGCCCAATCGGGGAACTCTTCCTTGCCGTAAGGCTCGGGCAGAGGATTCGGCGCGGCCGCCTGGGCCCAGCAGGCCGAGCCGGCGGCGAGCGCGAAGGCGAGCGCCAGGGCGAGGCCCCTCATCGAATAACGACCCGCTCGCCGAAAATGGCGGTACCTATGCGCAAGAGCGTGGACCCTTCCTCGATGGCAAGGCTGTAATCGTTGGTCATGCCCATAGAAAGGGTATCCCAACGCGACAGCCCGTAGCGTGCGCCTAGCGCTTCGAAGGCGCGGGCGCAGCGCCTGAACGAAGCGCGTATGGCTTTTTCGTCCTCGGTATACGGAGCCATAGTCATAAGGCCGCGCAGCCTCAGCGAGGCCAGGCCAAGCGCGAGCTCCATGGCCCGCTCGAGCTCAGCTTCGTCCGCGAAGCCGGATTTCGACTCCTCCCCGGTATGCAACTCAAAGAGTATATCCTGCACCTTTCCTTCGGCGGCGGCGCGCTTGGCCAATTCCTCAACGAGCCGCCCTGAATCGACTGATTCAATACAGTCGAATAGCTGCACCGCTTTTTTCGCCTTATTGCTCTGGAGATGGCCCAGCAGATGGACGGACAGGCCCGGAAAGCCCGCCCCAAGGGCCAGAAGCTTCTCCTCGGCCTCCTGTACCCGGTTTTCGCCGAACAAGCGCAAGCCCGCCGCATAGCCCGCCGCCAAGGCTTCTTTCGGATTAAACTTGCTCACGGCCAAGAGCTCTACGCCCCCGGGGGCTCGGCCTGCCCGCTCGCAGGCGCGGCCTATGCCCTCTCGAAGGACATGGACGTTGGCCGACACGGCCGCATTATACTCAGGAGAGCCGGGGGCGTGGGCTATGGGGCCGGGCCGCGGGGCCAGGGCTCCCGCACTCACAAAAAATCCCTTAAGGACTCGTCTATTCCTTTTTTCGTCTCAAACCAGAAGTCCAGGGCGGCCTCGCCAGGGTCCTCGTCAAAAGCGCTTATCCAGCGGTCTAGCTCGCGATTGCCTTTTTTCTCGACATCGCGCACCCGCTTGAGGAAGGTTCGGACGAACTGGACGTTGCGCTCGCTTTCCCAGTACACACCGGCATTCCGGCTATTGATCCTGCTCGCCGCGTTGGATACCGAGCGGAGGTATTCTTCGCGCAGGCCGTAGAGCGTATCAATGGCCTGCGGCACGTACTCCTCCGCCCACGCGCGGTGGAAGCGGCATACGCCCGCGTTGTCCATGACGAGCTCCTTTTTAAGACGCTCCGCGCAGGCTCTGCCCAGCTCTCGCGGCGGTAGGAATTCCGGGCCATAGTGCATGTAATATTTGCCCATGATGGCCATGGGCGCGAGGGCGCCCGGCGTCCAATACTGATTGGGCACCATCCAGCCCTTCCTGCCATTGGCCGTGTAGACGAAGCTATCAAGTATCCGCACGCCCCGCTCGCGGCGCACGCGGCGCGCCCATTTGCGCGCCCCTTCGCTCAGGTCGAGTATGCCTTTCTTATGCAATATCGCGTCGATCAGCTCGATGCCAAGCTCCGCGTTATGCAGGGAATCGGCCACCGGGTCAAAGCCATCCATGTTCCAGCGGGGCTTCAGCCGCACGCCTAAATCCTCGGCGCTGAGCAGGCCGCTGTCCAGGCAGTCCATGAGCCACGCCAGCACGCCGCCGCCCGATATGGCGTCGAAGCCCGCGGCGTCCGATGCGCGGTTGAGCTTCTCGGCGGCGCGCTGATCGAAGACGCCGCAGAGCGGCCCCATGGCCTGATAAGGCTCATAATCCTTTTTATACTCGCCGTTGAGCTTCTTGCACACGGCGGAGCAGGGCTCGCCGCACGTAGCCTGTTGTTTCGCGCTTATAGTCTCTTCATTGAACTGCTTAAGATAGTGTTCCTCGATAAAGCGCTTATGCATATCCAACCGCTCTTCCTCGGTCCAGGTCACGGTACGGTAATTAAAGGCGATTACCCGGCCTCCCACGGTCGCGTAATTGACGCCCAGGGTACCGCCGGTCTGGAATTTCGGATCGAAACGGTATTTGGTCGTTGACTCGAAATCCTTCATGGCCAGCTTCTGCTTGTATTTTTCTTCGAACCAGGCGTCCGCCACGCTTCGATCCCGGAAATCCTCGTCGATTACGGTACCGCCGTAGATGACGGCCGCAATGCCGTGCTCGGCCAGGAGCTTGGAACCCAAGCCGCCCCTGCCGGCCCAGGTATCCACGTCGCTAGCCTTCCCGTCCTTGACCGGGGCGGAGAGTATGCCCGCGTAATCGGTAGCCAAGGCGGCCGGTCCTACGGCCAGAGCCCGGTATTCGCCTCCATAGCGCGGCCCGAATAAACGCAGCGCCTCGTCCATCATAGCGTAGGCTCCGCCTCGACCATGGGCCCATAGAGACTGAGCGTCTATGGGCAGGATTTCCACTTCGACCTCCTCGCCATGGTCGCGATTCAGATAGAGGATGGAAGGGGTCGGGGCCTTGCCCACGAGAGACACCATGTTTATGCCGAGGTTGTCGAAGACGAGGCCGGCGCCGCCCATGCTCGACACGTAAAAGCCGCGCCAGCAAGGCGAAAAGCCGTTAAGCACCAGGCGGTTCGATCCCGGGAGTATGGATCCCGCGAATAGACCCGTGCCGATATTAAGGCTTCTGAAACGCCCGGACAGGTGCAGGCCAAGATCCACCGGCCCGAAGTAATCCTTAAGCGGATACCGTTTCGATTTGTAGTAGCCCGTGCCCGCGTCGACGAATAGTACCCTTTGCGCTGTCTCCATCGGGTAAGCCCCCTTATTGAACCGTGATCGTATAACTGAGCTCGCGCTTATTTCCCGCCAGGTCCGTCGCGCTTACCGTTATCGAGCTGCGGCCTTTCGTCAAAACGATGGGGCCAAAGGAAATCCTGCCGTCGCTTAGGATAAAATTCCGCTCGGGCTGCGTGCTGTCGGAAAACAGAAGGCTCTGGCCCGCCGTCAGGCGCGCGGAATCATAGACGACCCTGAAGCGCTCTGAGCCGTCGAGCACGATAGCCACATCGAAGGGAGCCCCGGGGAAACCGAGCGCGGTCGTATCCGCGGCGTCTATGACTATGGACCATGAGCCCTGCCTCACGACGCTATTGCGCTCAAGGACTTGCTCTTGACCAAGGGACGCGAGGGCCACCGACTTGATGAGGGGAACCCGGGAGTCAGGCGCGGTATCGAGCAGGATTTGCGGATTGATATAGCGGCGTTCCCGCTGATCATAGAGGTAAAACCCCAGGTAACGGCCCGAGCCCTGTGCCGGGCTCATACCGAGTATCTCCCCCTGCTCCACCGCCCCGCGGTAGTTTGCCAGGGAGCCGGGCTGCATGCCCGTATAGATGCTCATCATACCGGCATCGTGGGCCAATGCTGCCAGCGAGCCGTTCGGCAGCGGATATCCCCCGGGCAGGCGCGGGTTATCGTACGCGAACAGCATTTCTCCCTTAGCGGGGGTAAGCACCGGCGAATCGGGCAGATTAAGCTCTATACCCTTAAAAAAGCCGGCCGCATAGCTTCCGAAATTCAAGCGGAGCGCCTCGGGTTTCTGCGGCCACTGAAAAGCCGACAGAAACGTAAGCGCCGAGGCGGCTATGGCAAGAATCGCCGGGCGTTTCTTAAGCATTATTCCTCCAGGAAGACGAGCTTGTATAAACCGTCCATGCCGCCGAAGTACAGGGCCGAGGAATCCATCCGCACGAACTCGCTCGATAAGGGAAGCTCCACGCGGCCGAGTATACGGGTAGGAGGCTGAAAGGCCACGATACTGAGGCTGTCCCGATTCCGGGCGGCTACATAAGCCAAATCACGCCCCTTATCATAGTAAACGGTAAAATCCTCAGCCATTACGGGCAAGAGCTCGTCGATCTTTCCGTCGACGCTCCATATGCCTATGCCGTCGGGCCTTCTGTAGAGCACATAGCGTTCATCCGGCATAAAGGCCACGCGAACGGGTTCGCGGTAATCGGAATCGAGGTAACGATGGCTAACGACTCTGTAATCGCCCGCGCCCTGCCCCAGCACCACGAGGCGCTGGGGATCGATGCCGCTAATTGCGGCTATGTGCCTTGAGCTTGGCGATAAGGCCAAGCCAAGGATGACCTGAAGCCGCGAACCGCCGGGAGCGAAGGAGAATACCCGCGAGCCGTCTAGGGCTACCCCTTCTATGGTACCGTCTACCGTTCCGCCTATGGCAAGGGTGGGGCTCGCGTCGAAAGCCGAGAGATGGCTGGGAAACATATAGAGCCATTGCACGGAAGCGAAGTCGTCGTGGGCTCGCAAGCCTAAGCCGTCGGGCGTGGCCGAGAACAGCCTGTCTCCGACAAAGAAGGATCCATAGCCCTCTATACGCCCCAGCAACTTGCCTCCCGAATCATAGAGAGATGAGCTCGACGCGCTATCGCCCGCGATGTAGCGTTCGGCGCTTAGCTGAGTAGCACCGGGGCTTGGCTTTATGGCGCGCATGCGCCCATCGGGCGAGAAATAACCGAAGCGATCCTGGAAACTGAAAGGTATGCCGTCGCTTAGCGCCTCGAATTTATCGGTGCGCTCCGAAGAAACGCGCCATTGGGCGCGCAAGCCCAGCTCGGCGGGCAGGCTTTCGGGAAACAGGAAAAAATAAGCGACGATGAGCGCGAGCACCAGGAGCGATACGCCTAGACGCCAAGTACGGCCCGATTCACCCATCCGCCCTCCCCGATAGTACGTTCTTCGCTGTCATTTCCAGCGCGAATGGTATATAGTATCATCCCATTCCGTCAATGGTAACGGTAAAAATCAGTATACCATAGGCTTGAGAGAGGATGAACCATGGACACTAAAAAGCTGCTTGAACTGGCTTGCGCCGCTGCCGAGCGATCATATTCCCCCTATTCCAATTTCCGCGTAGGGGCGGCGCTGCTCTGCGAGGATGGCAGCGTCGTATGCGGATCCAACGTGGAGAATCGCTCGTACGGCCTCGCCATATGCGCGGAACGCTCGGCTATCGTGAGCGCCATAGCGCAGGGCAAAACGGCCTACCGGGCTATAGCCGTGTATTGCCCCGACGCGAGCTACCCGGTAAGCCCATGCGGCGCCTGCAGGCAGTTCATCAGCGAATTCGTTGAGCCTGATTTCCCCGTGAGCTTCGCCGGCAGCGAAGGCGAGGCGGTAGAGACGACGATGGGAGAGCTATTCCCCCACGATGCACTGCACGAACTAGGCAAACGCTCGGGCTAGCGCTTTTTAGCCTCTTCTTCCCTGCGTTTCTGGTCGGCCTCGAGCTTAGCGGACCATATATCGATCTTCTTCTTAAGTTCTTCCGCGTCCGGGCGCTCTCCAAAGATGGTATGCAGGCGCCTCAGCGCGGAAAGGAAGAGTATGGCCTGCTTGAAGTCCTCCATCTTGCTGGAGAATACCTCGTACTTTTCCCGGTACTTGTCGGCCGTGGATTGAAAGAGGCGCTTCACCGTAGCGAGGTAGGACATGACGATTATTCGGTTAGGGGAAGTCAGTTCAAGGTCCTGGTAGGCGCGCTTCAGGTCGAGCATATTCTTGGCAACGACGGCGAACTTGCCCCAGGTTTCCACGAAGGACCATTTCCATTTGGAATTCGCCCCGTATCCTTCTTCTATCTCCCGTATGGAAAAGCCTATCTTGCGCAGGAGCGCGTAGCGGTCTTCGTACGATATTTCCGCTATGTCTTCAAGATTCTTCTCGTACTCGGAAAACGGGGCGTCGATATAGCCCGTTACGATATCCTCAAGGTATTTAATGCCCCGAACCAAGGCCTTACGCGCCTCGGCCAGCGAGTCTTCGTTCTTAATGCCCATGAGCGCTACCGACAGGGTATGTATCAGTATGCAATAGGAGGTTTGGCTCAGCGCTTCCTCGGCCAGGTGCATCCGCACATAGCCGGCCCCCTGCCCGCCGGGCTGCTTGAGCAGCGCGAGGAAAGATTGTTCCTTTAAGGCTATACCATCGATTATAGATCGGTATTCCTTTACTTTGGCCGCGTAGCGGTTCCGCTGTTCAAGGGTTATCTTTGCCATGCCTACCCTCGTATCCTTCCAAACTTGTTTAATAACTGCTCAGCGTGCGCGAGCGACGCCGCGCCTTCGGCATCGCCGGACAACATACGCGCTATCTCTCGTACGCGCGCGGTGCCTTCCAGGCGGGAAACCTTGGTTACCGTGCGCTCTCCCTCGATCTGTTTCTCGACCTTATAGTGATTATCGGCGCGAACCGCTATAGATGCCAGATGCGTTATGCAAAAAACCTGCTTAGTCTCGGAAAGCACGGCCAGGTGCTCTCCCACCCCAAGCGCCACCTCGCCGCCTATGCCTGTATCGATTTCGTCGAATATCATCGTGGGAACGCCGTCGGCCTTGGCCAAAACGGTCTTCAGCGCAAGCATGATCCTGGACAGCTCGCCCCCCGAAGCCACCTGCGCGAGCGGCCGCTGGGGCTCGCCTTTATTGGCCGAAACGAAGAACTCGGGCTCGTCGGCGCCGTAGGGGCCGACCACCACCTTGCCATCGGCCAGGGGCTTCCTTTCCAGCATCACCGAGAAGCGGGCATTGGGCATGCCAAGCGTCTTGAGTATGGCGGCCACGGACTTTTCAAGCTCCGCGGCGCCAAGCGCCCGGGCCGCGGACAAGCTCTCGGCTTGCTTATACACCGACCCTTCAAGCGCGGCGGCTTCTGCTTCGAGCGCGGCCCTGTCCTCCGCCCAATTCTCGAGCCTGGCAAGCCGAGCCTGAGCATCGGCGCGATAGGCGAGCACCTCGTGAAGCGAAGCGCCGTACTTGCGCTTGAGCTTCTGAAGTGCCGAGAGCCGTTCCTCGATCTCCTCGAGGCGGCTGGGGTCGTACTGCAATTGATCGGCGTAGCTGCCGAGGGCTTGGCCCACGTCCTCAAGCTCATAGTAGGCATCGTCAACGCGGCGGGACGCCTCGCTCAGCCTCTGGTCTATAGCCTGGGCGGCCTCGAGCTGCACGCGCGCTTTCCGCAACTTATTCAAAGCGCCATCCTGGTCAGATAAAAGCTCCCGCGCTTGCGCTACCGCCCCATAGAGCCGCTCGTACTGCGAGAGGCGCAATTCTTCCTCGGCCAGCGCTTCTTCCTCGCCGGCTACGGGCTTGAGCGCGTCTATCTCTTCCAGCGCGTAGCTTAAAAGCTCTAAATCCCGCGCGCGCTCCATTTCGGAAAGCGCCAGGCTATCCAAAAGCTTGCGCTTAGCGTTCAATTCAGTATAGAGCTTGCCATAGGAAGCCACGTCGGGCTCTATGCCCGCGTAACGGTCGAGTATCTGCCTATGCTTATCCTTCTTCAGGAGCGCTTGGCTATCGCGCTGTCCATGCACCTCGATCAGGAGCGAGGCGAAGTCCGCGAGGTCCTGCCTGAGTACCGGCATGTTCTGTATATAGACGGAGCCCCGGCCGTTATTCTTGAGCCCGCGCCTGAGGATGACCGTGCCCTCCTCCGATTCCATCTCGTGGCTCGACAGCCATGCCCTCGCGTCGGCATTGGCCGAGATATCGAGCGTAGCGCTCACGAGCGTCTCGTCCGCGCCGGAGCGTATTATGCCCGTGTCGGCCTTGTTTCCCAACAAGAAGCCAAGCGCGCCTATAAGTATCGATTTGCCCGCGCCGGTTTCGCCGGTAAGCAGGTTAAGGCCTCGATCGAAGCGAAGCGAGAGACGCTCGATAATCGCGAAATCCCTGATAAACAGTTCCTCAAGCATCGGGTCCTCCGGACCAGTTAAGCTTGGCCCTTAGCACCTGGTAGAACGATCCGCGCGCCGCGCAATACAGGCGCGCCAAGTGCTTCGCGCGGCTAAAATATACGCGATCGCCTTCTTCAAGGGAAAAGTAATCCTGCCCGTCGACGGTGAGCACGGTCTTTTCCCGTTGCTTAAGCTCAACGTACACCTCAAGCGTTTCCTTGCCGGGAATGACCAAGGGCCTGTTCGAGAGCGTAAAGGGGCAGATGGGATTAAAGAGGAGAGCATCCATATCGGGGTCGAGTATAGGCCCGCCCGCGGCGAGGGAATAAGCGGTAGATCCCGTAGGAGTGGACACGATAACGCCATCGGAACGGTAGGTACCCAAGGACGACGAGCTGACCGTTATGCTTAGATTTACGATCTTGGCGGGGCCGGCCCCCGATATAACGCCGTCGTTCATCGCGCTGAAGCTGGCTATGCTTTTACCGCCCCGCTTGAGCTCTATTTCAAGCATAATGCGCTCCGAGAGCGCAAGGCGCCCGCCGATAGCCTCATCGAGGCGGCGTCGCCACTCAGATCGCTTTACCCATGCGATAAAGCCGAGGCTGCCGAGGTTTATAGGCAGTATTGGCAAATTGAGCGGCGCCGCCATCCGAGCGGCGTAGAGAACAGTCCCGTCTCCCCCGAGCGTGAGCACGATATCGTGCTCCCTCAGGTCCGGGTGCTCGAGCGGCTTGCCCTCGAAGGCGAAAACCGTGACCTTCCAGCCCTCAGCGCCCAGCGCTTCCTCTATATCATGGGCGAGACGGCCGGCTCCATCCTTTTGCTTGTTCGCTATGATAAATGCCCGTCCGCAAGCTGGATTCACGATCGCCTCTTTTTCGTAGACCATTTAAGCTAACGCGGCCGCGCCTATGGCAGGGTAGCCAATACTTTCGCCACCTTCTGAGCCGCCATGGCGCCGACGCGCGGATGCAAGGGGAATACGAGCGCCCTATTCGCGAGCGAAGCGGCCTGGGGGCAGAGCCCCTCAGGGACGAGGCCCGCGGCAAGACAGCTATTTTCAAAAGCCATGAGCGTAGCCACGTCCTTCTTCTTAGCGTACGCGCGCACGTCCTTAATGCCCGTATCGAGCACTACCACGCAGCCATAGTACGCGCTTAAGCCGTCGCCCGCTTGCGAGAGGTATTTCTTGTGCCCCCGCGCCAGCGACTGCTCATAGAGCGCGAAGATGTCCTTGCGCCTCTCCTTGAACTTCTCAAAATCCTTCAGTTGAGAAAGCGCCAAGGCAGCGTTCATATCCGGAAGCAATTCTTCGGGCACGAGCCGATCGGCCATATTGCGCAACACCTGCGCGTCCCTGCGCAGCGAAGCCGAGAGCAAGGCGCCGCCGCCGCCGGTAAAAGCCGCCGCGTGTTCCAAACTCTGAAGCGCGAATACGCCGACGCTTCCCGCCTTGACATCGCCAACGCTCGCTCCGAGCGAACTGCTTATATCTTCCACGACGGGCACGCCAAGCTCGGCTATGCCCGCCGTATCGGGCATTATGCCCCAGGGCTCGGCCAAGTAGAGCGCCTTTGCCCCGGCGCTAGCCAGCTTCTCGGCGGCGGCGTTCAGAGAGATAGCGGCATTTGCCTGATCAACGTCCAACCATACCGGACTGAGCCCTTTATGCTCAAGCAAGCGGGCCACCCAACGATCCGAAAGCGCCGACAGGCCTACGCAGTCGCCCGCCGCCAAGCCCAACGCGTCAAGCGCTACACCTAACGCGGCCATAGGGCTGCGCAGCGCTAGGGTATAATCGTAGCCGAGTTTCTCTCGAACGGACTTAAGCAGGCGCTCGACATACTCTCCCGGCGCCAGATTATCGCTTACCATGCAATTCAACACAGAATCCATATCCTTGCGCCGGATATATGAGCAAAGAGCGGGGATACTCATGAACGAAAAACCTACTTCCTGATTTCTACTATTTTCTGAAGCTCTTTCGCGTTGAAAAGCTTACGGATGTCGAGGATGATGAGATAACCTTCGCTTTGGTTCACGACGCCTTGAATGTATTCCGCGCCTATGCCGCTGAGCATCTGAGGCGGCGGCTGTACATCGCTAAAGTCGATGGATACGACGCGCTCTACCTTATCGATGATGACGCCGAGCTTCATGCCGCCCAAGTCGATAATGATAAACCCCGACAGCAATACGTCGTCCTCGGCTAAACGCGCTTTTTTTAGGTGGAAGCGCTTGTGAAGGTTTATAATGGGGATGATCTCGCCGCGAAGGTTGAAAAGCCCTTCCACATACGAAGGCGCATTGGGAATTGAACGTATTTCGGTGGACGGAACTATCTCTTTTACGTCCATTATATCTATTCCATACAGCTCTTCGCTCAATTGAAACGTAACGAGCTGCATTAGTACATCTCTTTCCGCCATCGCACCCTCCGCTGCAAACAATTACCGTCAGCAAAAAAGAATAGCATCTTTCCATGCCGGTAGCAAGGGCGAAGCGAAAAGCATACTTGACCAGAACGCCATATAAGTCCAAAGTATCCATACGCTACGGCCCGTATAGCTTGTCTCGCGCGGTCGTTTATTCCACCTTGTCAAGGATTCTACGGGCTATGCCTACGCAGAAGGCGCGAATCGCCATTGATTATGAGTTAGCAACTCAAGAATATGCTGACTCCAGCTACCAAGCGCTCGACCTCGAATTGGCTTCCTTACGCGCAAGCGGCGCAAGCCCTGAAAAACTCGCATCGCACATCCAGCGAATTTTCGCCCAGAAAAATCGTACGATACGCAACGTCGACTTTAAGCGCCTCGCCCCCGATTCCGTAGCCGACGACTATCTCTTGCCCCGCAAGGACCTGAACCGCTTCGTCGTGGAGACTTGGGTACGGCATATCTTCCTGGCCGGCTTTAAAAAAACCATGATAGAGCGCATATTCATGTTCGGCCTCGGCCGGCTCTTCTCCAATTACAACGACCTCGGCGCCCAGCATAGCACCGACGTGGATCTCAACATCATAGTGGACGATACGCTGAGCGACCGTGACCTAAGCACCATAGCCAAAAGCCTTAAGCATGCCCAACATGAATTCCACGCCCGCTTCGGCATAGTATTGGAACTCCATCCCGACTATACGATCAAGCGCGAGAACGAAGTCCTATCGCTACTTTCTACTGCGGATGAGCGCATAAAGCTGGCCAGCGCCCTCTTTTACCGTACTAACGAGCGGAGCATACGCATACTCAACGACCACCCGCGCATTCGCGAAAGCGTTTTTTCCAGGGTACGGCTCCTCCCCGACGCCTGCATATTTGAGCACTTCATGGGCTTTGCCACCGGGAAGACAAGCTATGCGAAGCTGCGTAGCGATGCGGAACCCCTAACCATAGGCTTGGACGGCAGCTGCGACCGCCTATCCGTGCATACCGTGCTCGGCTCGCGCTCCTTTGGCTACTGGCACCGCAGGCATTTCCCGCAAGGACTGTTCGTCTCCCCGCCAGAATGGCACTTTTCCATGAAATATTTCGTTAACCGCGTATACGACTATGTATGCTCTATGAGGAATGCCGGCTACGCGCTGGAGCAGATAGGCTTCAACCGCAAGACAGGCCGAGGCAAAGCCGACCCCGACTATCTTTACCTGAGGAACGCCCATAAACTCATGCTGTATCTCCAGGAGCTCGTGCAGACGGGCATAGGGGCGTACGGCATAGAAGTAGACTATAGCTGGATGTCAGGCAAGCGCTTCCAAAGACTCGTAGCGCTGAAAAGCGACAGCTTCCTGAGCGATTTCGATGCCCTCGTCCTCGATGGCGGCTTGCTAAGGCCCAGCGAAGCGGAGCGCTATCGCTTCCTTAAGGCAAAGATCGCTTCAAACGCTAAAGACCGCTATCTCGAGGGCCCCCTGTCCAAGCTAAAAACGCTGCCTAAGGACCTCCATTATGAAGTGCTCAATAACGAAGGCTCACGCTACCGTATCTGCATTCCCTACTCTTGGTCGGACCTTGGCTTCTTCGCATTCAGCGCGATAAGCGTTCATATAGCCCAGATAGTCGAGGGTAGGCTCTTACCCACCCT
>JBGSKZ010000551.1:0-1595 GCA_041741035.1 Treponematales bacterium | reverse complement strand
GAAGCGGCCGAGGCGGCATCGCGGGGCGCCGCGCTCGCCGAGGAACGCGGCATGGCCTCCGAGGAAGGGCTCTGTAGACGCGCGCTCGCCCAGGCCTTGACCGCTATGGGGAGGCGGGAGGAAGCGCTCGCCCAGGCGCTTAGCGCAGCGGAACTCCTTGACACGGGCTTGGACGCGCAGGAGCTAAAGAAGGCCCAAAATATCGTCTCTGAGCTCGGCGGCTCCTAAGAGCCGCTCGATTCAAGAAGGGGGATGTCATGGCAGCTAAGAAAGGAAGTATTAGGGGCGCGGCGGTGGCGTTCTTCTTAAGCCTCGTCTGCGGCTTCGTCGCGGCGCAGGGGCAAGGCCCGTTCGAACTCGACAAAGGGTATGAAATCTGGTCGGTATCCAAACCGGGAATGCCGCTCGCTTACCTCGCCTATGATCGGACGGCAGCGGCCGCCAAGGCGAACATCAGCCAGAATGCTAAGATCATCGTGGACTTTTCGCTCAACTTAGGCGGCCATGAAGAAATGCCCGAGGCGCTCGCTCGACGATACCTGGAATCAGGCGGCAGGGCGGACGCGAGCTGGCTACGCTTCGGCGTTTACTCGTTAGGACGATGGGGTATCGTCAAGGAACTTTACGGGCCTTTGTCTATGCCGGCCTACATCGCCATAGAAAGGACCCAAGAGGCGGAACGAAGCGAAGAAGATATCCAGATTTGGTACCTATACTCGGGGAAGTGGGAACCGGCGGTGGTTTCAGTAGACAAGCCTCAATTCTCCGATGCGAGAGGCGCTTTCCAAGCGAGCCTAGGCGAGGACACGATTAGGGACGGGAAGCTCTACCTGATTATCCGCCTTGACGCCTGGCCCAAAGGCGACCCTTATATCATCTTGCCGCCAAGATGGAGATGACGAGAGCCAGGCCGTAACGTGAACTGCCCCGAGTTGACTCCTAGGCCCGGCCCTGGATCATATGGCCTCCGGTTTGGCTGGACCTCGGCTTCGGACGGGAGCGCCAGCCGCCGGGCTATAACGTCCAGGCCGCTCCCATCATGATACCGAGCTCGCCGTACTTCTGGTCGTAGTACCCCGAGGCCGTGAGGGTAGCGGTTTGCCAGGACAAGCGCAGGATCAAAGCTCCTCCGGAGAAAGCCCGCCAGGCGACGCCGACCTCGACGCCGAAGGGCAGGCCGCCGTAGTCGATCGTCGAGCCGTCGTCGAACTCGAGGACGTTGAGCATGTAGCCGAGGCGCCCGCCGGCGAACAGCTGCAAGCCGCCGATCTGCAGCATGGCGCCTATGCCGAATAGGGCTGCGTAGGTATCGCTCCAAAGGTAGTAGAATACAGGATCGTAGTATTCGTAGTTCGCCAGGGTCAAGGCTGCCGACCAGTAGAAAAGGGAGCCGATGGGCGCGTAGTAGGACAGGCCGTAGGAAAAGCCGAAGGGCATCTCAGGCTCGCTGAAACTAATTAATTCGCCGGTAAATTGATCCCATGGACCGATTATGGTGTCCTGCACGACCTGCGTCGTGCCGTTCGTGCCCAGGTCCAGCGACAGGAACCCGTAGTTGGGTCCGGGCTCCGTGGCGCGAGGCGCACGAGCGGGCC
>JBGSKZ010000550.1:0-2691 GCA_041741035.1 Treponematales bacterium | reverse complement strand
CGCGAATCCTGGAAAGCAGGGACTTGGTGGGCCTCGGATTTTATAATTCCCGCGGCGATGGCCGCGTAGTTGCCTGGGGCGGGGTGCGCGAAGACCCTCAAAATAGTAATGTAACGATCCTGGCCATCCAGCGGAAGGATTAACGATGAAAACTCCGATGGTCTTATCGCGGCAAAGCGCGTAAGCGCGATAAATCCGTGATATAATAGAAACAATAGCAAAACCATTAAGAAGGAGCCCCGTATGTCTGACCCTAAAACCCATCCTGGAACCCAACGTAATTGCTTCCTGAGCCTGGCCCTGCTTATCCTTACAGCGGCCGTCGTGTCCTGCGGAAGCCTTCCCGAGCCGGTCGAAGCCCCGTCTTACGCGGCCAGGCTGGAAGAGCTCCGCGCGGAATGGAATGCCTTAGGCAATCCCAAGGTCGCGGGCTTCAACTACGCGCCCGGCATAGTGCGGCAAACCATGCCCGCCGACGTGGTCGTGGACCCGGTAACCCGTATTGAGAAGGTGCGGGACGAGTATGTGGCGGCCCTGCGCGGCAATGCCCGGGACGTGGATCTTCTGCGTGCCCTGCGTAAAAAGGGCATAGAGGCAGAGCTCGTGGGCTACGTGCCATCCTTCCGCCTGGTGCAGCTCCGCATAGCGGGAGCGCCCGAGGAAGCGCTGGCCGCGCTCCGGAGCCTGAGCATAGTGTCCTGGGCCGGCGAGAACCGGGTACAAAAGGCCAACCAGTCTCCCGCCGCCCGGGCTCCGGCTAGCGCCACGCCCTGGTTCATCGCGGACTATGACATACCGGCCTTGCAGAAGATAGGCAGGGGCAAAGGCGTTCGGGTAGCGGTACTCGACACGGGCATGGACCTTACCATGCCCGGCACGGGCGGCTTCGTGGACTCGCCCTGGTCCCTTATGACCCTCAAGGCCGAATTCCAGGACAAGGCGCTAAGCCTTGCCGGCCGCACCGAACGCGTGATAGACCATGGCACGCGGGTAGCCTCCATGATAAGCGCGGTGGCGCCGGAAGCCACGATCATACCCATACAGATCCTGGGCTGGGACGTCCATGGCGACCGCATCCTCACCAACGACCTGGCCGTGGTTGAGGGCATAGCCCGGGCCATAGCCTCAGGCGCGCACATCGTCAACCTGAGCCTGGGCACGGACTATTCCCGCTACGTACGCACGGGCAAGCCCGTGTCGGGCACCATAGAGAAAGCCCTCGAGGCCATGCTGGCGATAGGCAAGTCCGGAGCGGAAATCTATGAGTCCGCATTACGGGCCTGCTTTAGCCGTAACATCCTGGTAGTATGCGCGGCGGGCAACGACGGCGTGGACGACGCCCGGGTACAGCCCCTCGTAGCCGCGGGCCTAAGCATAGTGGTGGGCTCCATAGCCAAGGACGGCAAGCTGGCGGGCTTTTCAAACAAGGGGCCTGAGATAGCCTGTTACGCCCCTGGAGTAGATGTGCCCCTTACCGGCGCGGGCGGAAACCTGCGGCCAGTGTCGGGTACCTCCTTCTCCGCCCCTTTCGTGAGCGGGGTGCTTGCCTTGGCCCGGTCCGCGGGACTAGCCGACCGGGTCGATAAAGCCAAGACGGCCCTTCGGGAGACAAATTTCGAAGGCCGGCTCTCGATACTCCCTGAGGCTACCCAGCCGGTATTCCAGCCCGCCGCGCTGTTCCGGTGGTACGGAGCCATGGTGAGCGGCGTATCCCGGAAGCTTGACGATATGCGGCAGTTCTCCGATAAATATCGGGCTTTTTTTATCCTTCCCGGCGATGACCAGAAAGCCAGATTCGAGAAAATTTACGGCTGGTACCAGGCCAAGGGCAGCTTCGACTCAGAGGACAGGGAATTCAAAGCAGCCCTGCCGGAAGCGGCTAAGCAGGTGGAGCGCCTGGCTGACATCGTGGTGCGAAAGGAACGCGGGTACAACCTTCCCTTGAATATGCTCATGGATGCTAAGCTCGACGCGGCGGGATTGGAGGCGGTGACGAAGCGGCTCGATGCCGCCGACCTGATGGGCATCATCATCCGGGACCAGAAATATCGGGCCGCCGTACCCAAGCTCCATGCCCGGCTGGCGGCCTACCCCAGGGACGATAACCGCTGGACTTTGGAAGCATTAACCCAATTCCAAGACCCCTCATCCCTGCCCGTAGCCCGGGATTGGCTTAAAGGCCTCCCTCCGGACCGCCCTTTCGGCGTCGCCGAATCCAGCGCTGTCAATATAGTAAGCCGGGCTCCGGAAGCGCCGAAAGCGACTGAGCTCCTCGAGCTAATATTGGCATCCTGGGCTAAATATGAGGGCGCTAAGCGTGAAGCGAACTGGATTTTTAAGGATTATAATAACCTTGATGCGGCCACCAGTATGGCTATGAACCTGACAAACATCCGTGACGAGCGAGGGCTACGGGAAGGCGCGGCCATCCTCGGGTTCCTGGACGCCTTCGATCCTTCCACGCGGGAAAACACCGCGGCGGGCGAACGCTATTGGGCTGATTGGAAAGCCAATGAACTGGAAGAGCTGGTCCCCTTCCTGCACAAGTATCTCCCCGCCACCCTGCGCTACGTCCCCCTGGCTAGCGCGGCGGAACGGCAAAAGCAGGTGAACGCCATCCGGGTATACTTCGAAGGCTATAGCTTCCCCTAAGCCGCCGCCTAGCGCTCTCCCCGCCGGCCCCGGAGCCGC
>JBGSKZ010000549.1:0-2181 GCA_041741035.1 Treponematales bacterium | reverse complement strand
GACCGGCGGCGCGGGCTGCCTGTCGGCGCTGCATTTGAAAATCACGAAAGCCAGGGCGAGTATAAGCAGCAGGGCCGCCACGGACAGCAGTATGGGCACGAGAGGGGAGCGCCTGGTCTTCGGCTCGTCCTTATCCGCCTCCGCGGGCTCCTCGAAGCGATAATCCTCGTCTATGCGGGTAAGCGTATTGGCGCCGGTAACGGGGGCTTCGGACTCGGCGAAGGGGTTCTCCTCCGAGAAATCATCGCCCGCCGCTTCGCCGCCCATTTCGCCCAGGTCGAAATCGTCGGCGCCCTGGCTCTCGTCCTCCTGGAAATCGAAATCCGGGATCTCGTATTTTTCTTCCTCGCTGAGGTCCTTGAGCGATACGGTAAGCGCCTGGTGCTCTCCGCTGACGAGCTCCTTGGCGTAAGCGCTCAGGTTGCCCTCGTCGTCCAGCCCGAGGTCCAAGCGTATGTCCGGCTCG
The DNA here is from genome assembly GCA_041741035.1 of Treponematales bacterium. Classification (GTDB taxonomy): domain Bacteria; phylum Spirochaetota; class Spirochaetia; order Treponematales; family UBA12059; genus UBA5200. Next base: position 1,715 of record JBGSKZ010000549.1, on the reverse strand, counting down.
CCTTTCGGGCGCGCCGGTATGTTCTCGATGACCAGGCTGCCTATGTAGCTCCGTTCTTCGAGTATGTCTTTCGAGCCGCGGTATACGTCTATCTGCACGCTCGTCTGCTCGTCCTTGACCGTGGTGAGCACGAGGCGCTTCTTAATGGCGTCGCCTTCGTCGAGTATGGGATAGAATTTGCCGTCCGCTAAGCGGATACCGATTTGTGCCATGGCTCGTTCCATTCTATATAGTTGTTACGAGGACGTAAAACGCCCTATCACTATAGTATCGACCCATTTAGCGAAAATTTCGAGAGTAAAAAAGTATTATTTAACCGCCAGCGCCACGAGGCTGCCCGCCGACTGGTCGTACGGCTTCCCGTCGAAGGATCCATACAGCCGCACCTGAGAGTATCCGGCTTTAAAGAGGAGAGCCTTCAGCTCGCTGGCCGCGTAGAGCCGCTGCACCCAGGAGCGGTCGAAGCGCCGCGCTCCATCCTGGATTATCCAGCGGTTCTTAAGGCCTTCCCAGGCGCCTTGCACGCTGAATTCGGTGAGCACGAGTTTGCCGTCGCGCTCGAACCACTCGCCCTCGATGAAATCCCGGGCGGCCGTTTCTTTTCCCACCATTTCCATGACGAGCATGCCTTTAGGCGCGAGGCTTTCGTAAAGGCGGGCAAGCATGGCCTCATCGTCGGCCGGCTCGTCGAAATAGCCGAAGCTGGTGAAGAGGTTGAGCGCGAGCTTAAAGGCCCCCGGCCGCGAGAAGGCCCTGGCGTCCGCCTGCACGAACTCGGCGCTCAGTTCCTCGGCACGCGCGCTATCGCGCGCCGCCTCAAGATAGGGCGCGGTTATGTCCACCCCGCATACGGGATAGCCGCGCCTGCTGAATTCGAGGGCGTGGCGCCCCGGTCCACAGCAGAGGTCGAGCACCGATACCCCGGCCGGATTTTCGTCTTGAAGGCCGGCGAGGGCGAGTATGCCGTCTACGGCGGCGGGAGCTTCGGCCCAGCGCTTTTCGTCGAAGAGCAGGGGGGCATAGGCCGTCCAGAAATCGTCCTCGGCGAACCAGGCTCCCTTGACGCCGTCTACGGCCACCCTAGATGGCCCCGTGTTCAATGACCTGCTGCAGTATGTAGCTCAGTATATCGATGTCGATTTCGCCCGCGTCCAGGGTAAGGAGCTCGCGTATGTCTTCCCACTCCGCGGTGCTGAACGGCGTGCCGTCGTAGTCCATGAGCAGGAGCGACCCTACGCCGGCCAGCCAATCGATAGCCTTCTCCCCGTTGCGCGGCCCGTCGGAACCGTAGAGCGACAGGAATTGGGTAAAGATGGCCGAGAGCGTCTCATTGGGCACCGAGCCCACGGAGCGCGAGAAGGCCACGCGCAGGCCGTCAAGGGCTTTAGGCGAGGCCGCCGCGCCGCCGTTCCTGCGCGCCCAGTCGTCCAAATCGGACTTTAATTTGTCTATTGCTTGCATGCCGGCATTCTATACCCTATTCCCCCATTCTGTTAACGGGGCTGTCCCCCGCCTAGGGCAGGAAACCCATGGCGCCGTAGAGTATGAGCGCATTGTAGCCGGCGTGCGCCCAGGCGAGCGCGTGGAGCCGCGCGCCTTTGAGGTAGGCGAGGGCAAGGGCCAGGCCGAGCAAGGCCGACGAGGCCATGCCCGCGGCGCCCTGATAGGCGTGCCCGGCGGCGAAGAGGGCCGTGGACAGCAGCGCCGAAGCCAAG
>JBGSKZ010000548.1:0-13041 GCA_041741035.1 Treponematales bacterium | reverse complement strand
GAATGCTAAGTCGATACGATTTAATGTGGTATGGGACTTAAGCGGTATCATTGAGGTCTATGATAACAACACCCCAGAAAAAGACGATGATGTCATTGTGCTCGCCAGGGATTTTTGGAATAGATTTTCGATAATCCCAGTCATAAGCAAGTAGCTACGCGTCAAATTTAAGTAGTTATACTGCTTATGCCTTCTTAAGGCTTGCCCTCATCCCATGGCCCCGCGACTTCCTTAATGATCTATTTGTTGCGCTTATTCCTAGGCCGCAGGGCAGTTTATCAGCCGCCGGTCAATAGAGTCTCATCCTGATGCCCCGCGGGCGCAGGGTTCCTCCTATCCATGGAAGGTCCGTGTAGCTGCCGCCGTTGAACCATCCTTCTTCGCACCCGAGGTAGAACTCCGTTCCGCGAGCGCCCGCCCCGATGACGCGCGGGAGGGACGGGGTCATAGTTCCGCCATGCCAGCTGAAGCCTAGATAGTCCCCCTTATAGTAGCTTCCGCCAATGAAAAGGCCGGCATCGTTAAGCGCGATGGCGTTTACGATGGCGTCCGAAGACCCAGAAGGAAGGCCGGGCAGGTCGTGGCCCGCGCCGTCTAGCCAATAGCGCGCGCCCGAGGCGGACGAGCCTCCTATGTACACGGAACCCTCGTGGACGCGCAAGGCTTCCGCCATGGTTCCGCCGTCCAGGTCTGTCCTTACGCCGTTTTTCCAATAGCAGGCATGCTTTGCCGAGTCATCCTGGTAATAGCCGCAGGCATAGACGTCCGCGTCGCTTGCGAATATATCCCGTGCCTGTCCGTCGCGATCGTCCGTGGGCAGGTCGTGCCGGACTAATGACCGGGAGGCAACGGCGTAAGAGCCGTCCGACAAAGTCCATGTATCGCTGAGCTCCCATATGCACGGCCGTATGCTTGACGCATCCGGGTACCACCAGCCCGCCACGAGTATCTTTCCGTCGTGCAGTACGGCCGATATGGCGTAGGAAGGCGCATCGTCTAGGAATTCGCCGCGTCCATTGAACCAGATAATGGCTCGTTGAATAAGGATAGGGTCCACGAAGTCCGTTCTCGCTCCGGCTATATAGTCGCCAAGGTTCGTCGGCACGACGCAGGCGGCCTGTGTGCCCACGCCCTGGTCGGCCTCGGCTATGGTATGGAGCGTATCGCCTATCCAGTAGTACGCTCGGATAACGCCCGTCGAGTAGCCGGCTGTGTATACTTGGCCGCTTGCCTTAAGGGCGATGGCAGGCGACTCATCGGTTCCATCGCCATTCCCAGGCATAAGGCTATCGGGACAGGCCGTAAGGAAGAGGGCGGACGAAAGGATAACGAGGTGAGCGAGTCTTTGCTTGGCGCGGACCATGGGGGCTCCTTTTTACGTAATGTGATCCGGCCTAAGCGATTACGCCGGATCCATACCTGAGCATAGCGCGGCTAAGGCGGGCTTGGCCTACCGGAGCTTGTGAAGCGCTTGCCCTTTCGCCAGGGGCATCGTAAAATGCCGCCGTGCAAAAACTAAGCTTCAGCGGCTATATGCAAGCCTTCGCCGCCGAAACGCGGCGCGCGCGCAAAGAGCGGGGTTACTCCCGTGAGGATCTGGCTAGGCGTGCCCGCGTCCATGAGAATACCGTCGGCATGCTCGAACGCGGGGAACGCGACCTTTCCTGTATAAGCCAGACGCGGCTGCTCGCGGCGCTGGGCTGCGATGGCCTCCATATCGATAGCGATGGCGTGGCTTTTTCCTTAGGCTCGTCCTGCGTGTTGCCGCGCTGGTTCTGGCTATTGGACGCGCAACCCGCGGCGGTGGTCGAACTCATGGGCGCGTCCATACGCGAGCGCAGGAAAGCGCTAGGCTTCAGCATCGAGGCGCTGGCCGGCAAAGCGGGCATACATAGGAATTCAGTCTGGAATTTCGAGAAGGGCTTGGTCGCCCCGAACGGATATTCCGTCTTTGCCCTTTTTCGCGCGTTGGATATGCCTATGGCCAGGGCCGAGCTACTGCATCCCGATCGCCGGTCAGAGCCGGTTCTCTGCCGCTGAAGACTCAGCACGCTGGCGCGGCCGGCTTGAGCGCGCTTCAGCTCCCGATGCCGCTCACCATTTCTACGGGCGGCCTGAGCCTGAGCTCTTGGCGTATTTCCGGGGGGATGGTCGGGGGTTCAAAGAGCTTTTCCGGGTGCTCGACAAAGTCCTGGATCATGTTGAGCGTTTTAGCCATATAGACCCCCTCGGCGACGCGGTCGTCGAAGGAATAACGCAGATAGAGCATTTTCTTTGTTTCTACTTGTCCGTTCGCGTCGAGCAGTCGCACTTCGCGCACCCTGCCCACGGCGAGGAAGATGGGACAGTTTCCGCGGTCGAAGAGGTGATGATAGGGAGCGTCAAGGTTGAAGGAGCCGACGTTCGTGAGGAAGACCGAGCACCACATGGGGTCGCTCTCGATGAGCGAGCGCGCCATAAGGTTGTGATCGTCGAGCCAGTTCATCGCCCGCACCGCCAACTTAAGCAGCCACGACGGCAGCTTCATGAGCGAGGCGACGACCTTTTCGTTCTCAGCCCCGTCTTCCGAAACGGCTTTCCGGATTTCGCGCTTCGCTTTGCGGGCCACGTCCACGAGCGTATCCTCGGGCTCGAAGGCTATCTTGACGTTGACTTCCTGGCCGTCGTCGGTTAGTTCTTTTTTAGCCACGAAATTGAACACGATCTGGTTCCGTTGGTAGTAGCGATTGCCCGATATGAAGCGGTTGACCCTCGGGCGCAGGGCGAGGGTACGCGCCGCGGCGGCGAGCACGACCTCGAACAGGGTTACGATTTCCCGCTGCTTGATAAGCTCTCGATTGATGGACTTCATGTAATCGAGCGTGCCGGTGACGTCGACGTCCTGCTCGAAATAAATCGTGGCGCCCGTTTTATGGGGCATCAAGTAGGGCAGGAGGAGGGTGAACGGGGGAACATCGCTTAGCAGCGTTCCGTCAGGGCGCGTTTTCTTGAGCATGCGGTATCCTTTGCCGCCTATTCTATCACGTATGCTGAGCTCGCGCATGGGCAGTGAAGCATAGGCCATGATTTTGCTTTACCCGGTAGTTTCCATGCATTAGGCGCTCTGCCTTGTAAAAATCCCCCCGCCCTTTACGCGCCAAGCCGGGCCGCCTATACTGGTAGCATGCTAGCCGACGGCCGGAAAAAAGCGGGGCATGGTTTCCTGGGGCGCATACGCTCGGTGTCCACGCGCTTAAGCATACTCGTCGCCTTCAGCGCGGCCCTGCCCCTGGCGCTGGTAGGGGGGCTGTCGATACTACTTGCCCGCTACTCGTTTGAGAAGACCGCCTTAGGCCAAATCCTCGACGCGCTTGAAGGCGCCCATTCCATCGTTTCCGAGTACCACTCGTTGGTAAGCCTTGGCGTAATGAGCGAAGCGAGGGCGCTCTCGTTTATCCGCAGGCTGTTCCTGGGCGACTTAGTCGAGCTTTCCGTACTCGCGGAAAGCGCTGAGGACGGCGAGCGCTTTTTTTTGGAACTGGCCCGCTATAGGGCCGAAGGCGCCCTGGCTCCCTACGGCCTGCCTGAGCGCTTTCCCGTGGCCTGGTCCGGAAGCAGGGCAGTGTTAACCGAATTCCTGCCCCTCCTCACCGTCAAGCAGGCTATAGACAACATGCCCCTCGCCGAGCAGGCGGAATTGGCCAACGGCCCGCGCGAGCTTCGGCAACGCTACAACCTCAAGGCCGCGGCCGTGCGCATCAGGGAGTCAGGCTATGTGTTCGCGATTAGCGGCTCGGAGCCGGGAAGCGCAAGCGCCGCTTACGAGCTTTTCCACCCTACTCTTACCATGGTGGACGTGAGCTCTGCCTTGAACTCGCGGGGCGAGCCGGTCGGCAAATACATAAGCATGAGGCGCGGGGAACGTGATACGCAGCTTCCCGAGCCCTATCTGCGGTATGAATACCTCTGGATGAACGATGGTGACCCCAAGGAGCGGCGTAAGATTACGCTTTTGCGCTATTATGAGCCTTGGAACATGGTCATAGCGGCAGGTCTCTACGAGGACGAGTACTTCGCGCCCCTACGGAGCCTCATCCTCAGCGTCCTCGCGGGCCTCGTCGGATCGGGCGCGCTTTTTTTGATCCTGGCCAAGGCCATGGGGCGCTCGCTGATCGGCAAGCGGGTAGAAGAATTGAGCGCCGCCTTCGCCCAGGCGGATTCAGCCTGGGTGACCGCTTTTCCCGTCGAATGGACCGACGAGTTCGGCGCCATAGCCAGGGCCGCCGAGCGCATGACCAAGGCCATCCAGGAGCGGGAATTCCAGATGCGCCAGGCGCAAAAGCACGAGATAGCGGGGACCATAGCCGCGGGCATGGCCCACGATATGAATAATCTGCTCGGGGGCATACTCGGCACTACCTCGCTGCTCAAAGCCGACGCGCAGGAGGGCCGCATGCCCACGCAGGCGGAGCTTGCAGAGGCTATCTCGATGATAGAGAAATCCACGAAATCCGCCTCTCTCGTCATACGCAGGCTCCTGGATTTCGGCAAGGCTCAGGAAGAGGCCTTCCGCCCGCTTAGGCTGGCTAAGGTCGTGGAAGAGAGCCTGGCGATAGCCGAGCGCAGCTCGCCTCCTGAGGTGCTCTATGCATGGACGAAGGGCCGGGACCTCCCCGCCCAGGTCAGGGGCGACGCGGTACGGCTTGAGCAGGTATGCATAAACTTGCTGCTCAACGCGCGCGACGCGCTTACGATTATGCGGGAGGATGCGGCTATATCGGGCGGTACGGTTATCATCGAGCTCGAGGAAGGCGCCCTGTCCTCCGGCGCGGCCGCATGGGCGCTCACCATACGCGATGACGGGGTGGGCATGGACGCGGAAACGCTCTCCAGGGCCTTCGAGGCCTTCTATAGCAATAAGCCTGGCCTTAAGGGCTCTGGGCTGGGGCTTGCTATGGTGCGCAATATCGTGCAGCAACATGGGGGGGAACTGAGCCTCGATTCCAAGCTCGGCGAGGGCAGCGCCGTACGCGTTATCCTGGCAAGGGCATAAGCGCCGTCCTTGAGAATTATTTTGTAGCGCGTGCCCGCTTACCCTTGCGTTGCCCGAGGCGTATAGCCATACTAGATAGAGGCGGCGGAGGTATTCATGGCGTCTCAAGTACGGCTATTCCTAAAACTCCTGCATGCGGAGCTTGAAGACCTGGCGGAGGACATCGGCCTCATCGATCAGCTCGGCCTTAAGCGCTTCCAGGAAAACCAAATCAGCAGCTATGTATATAAGGAAAACGACGCGCTCCTGCGCAGGGAGCTGGATTCTATCGCCAATCTGTCCAAAATCGTTGACGCGATCGACGCTACGCTATATAAAAATGTAGATGAGCTTGAGGCGGAGCTCCTTAAGCGCCTGCGCGAGCAAGTGGCCCGCTTTGAGGAGCCTGAGGCCATAGCCGTTTTCCTAAAGCGCAAGATAGATAAGATACATGCGTACCTAACTTCGGGTGAAGCTTTGCCCGGCCGACCATAATCGCAGCCGAAAGAGGAAGCCATGGATATTCGAGTACAAGAACTGCTGGACAAGATCAAGCGCGACGGCGTGGAACATGCAGAGGCGGAGGCGGCCAAGATACGCGCCGCCGCCGAGGAAGAGCGCGCCGCCATTTTGGAGGCGGCCCGGAAGGAAGCCAAGGCTATCGTCGAGAAAGGCAAGGCCGACGCGGCCCGCGACGAGGCTTCGGGCAGGGCGGCCCTCAAGCAGGCGTCGCGCGACCTGGTGCTGGCCTTCCGCGGCGAGGTGGAGAAGGCCCTGGGCACCATCGTGCGCGCCGACGTGGAAGCGGCCTTCGATGCCGATACCCTGAAGAAAGCCTTGCCTGGCATTTTAGAAGCCTGGGCCAAAGACGGCCGCGACGAGCTCGCCGTGCTCGTCCCCGAAAAGGAGCTCGCTGCGCTCAACGCCTATTTTAAGGAAAAGCTCGCGGCCCAATTCAAGAAGGGCATGGAACTGAAACCTTTGAAGAATTCCAAGGCCGGTTTCCGCATAAGCGAAAAAGACGGCGCCGCCTATTACGATTTTTCCGCTGAGGCGGTGGCGGGCATGCTCGGAGCGTACCTCAACGCCCAGCTGGCCGCTATCATGGCCGAGGCGGCCGAGTAAGGCCGGCTATGCCCAGCTATTACTATTTCGCGGCTACGCTGCCCTCTCTCCGCATAGACGGTAGCGCTCCCATGAGCCTGGGGGAGTTCCTCGAGCGGGCGGGGCGTTACCTGTCTCCTAAGGATCTCTTCGTGCTTGAAGGCGCCAGGCTCTATATACCCGAGGACGGGTCCTTTCCCCTTTCCGCCGCGGCTTCCCCTCTGCTCATGCGCTATTACCGCTGGGAATCGGCGCTGCGCAACGAGCTGGTTCGCCTGCGGTCTCAGCGGCTTCAAAAGCCCGCCGAAAAGCACCTCAAGCCCGGCGAGCCCGAGTGGGACGGGGTAAGGGCGGCCCAGGCGGCGTTCCAAGCGGAGGATCCGCTGCAGGGCGAACTGCTCATCGAGCGCGAGCGCTGGTCCTTTATAGAAGCCCTGGGCGTGAACCGCTACTTTGATATGGAATTCCTCTCTTCTTACGCCTTGCTCCTGCAGGCCCTGGAGCGCAAAGCGCGCTTTACGGCCGAGGCGGGCGAGGCGGGCTACGGGACCGTGTACCGGTCCGTGCTCGACTCCGCGGATTACCGCGACGAATCCGGAGAACAACGATGACGACAACCAAAGGCTCGGTCACGGGCGTTAACGGTAACATGGTGACGGTCCGCGTGGACGGCACCGTGTCCATGAACGAAGTGGCCTATATCGTCCTTGGCGACAAGCGGCTCAAGGCAGAGGTAATACGCGTTCGAGGCGACCTGGTGCAGACCCAGGTGTTCGAGATAACCAAGGGCATACGGGTGGGCACGCCGGCGGAATTTTCCGGCGAAATGCTCGCGGTGGAACTCGGGCCGGGGCTCTTGGGCAAGATCTACGACGGCCTGCAGAACCCCCTGCCCGAGGTAGCCCTCAAGACCGGCTACTTCCTGGAGCCCGGCGTATACCTAGACGCCCTGCCCCGCGACACAAAGTGGCAGTGGACCCCCGCGGTCAAGCCCGGCGACCGGGTGGAACGCGCCGATACCCTGGGCACGGTGCCCGAAAGCGCCTTTACCCACCGGGTGATGGTGCCTTTCAACCTCTTCGACAGCTATACGGTAAAGTCGGTAAAGCCGGCCGGTTCGTATTCGGTAAAAGACGATATGGTCGTGCTCGAGGATTCCAAGGGCGCCAGCCATACGGTAAGCATGATGTTCGAGTGGCCGGTAAAGCGCGCCGTGGACTGCTACGCCGAGCGGCTTAAGCCCACCGAGCCCATGGTTACCAAGAACCGTATCATCGATACCTTCTTCCCCGTGGCCAAGGGCGGCACCTACTGCATACCAGGCCCCTTCGGAGCCGGTAAGACCGTGCTCCAGCAGGTGACCAGCCGCAACGCCGACGTGGACATCGTGATCATAGCGGCCTGCGGCGAGCGCGCGGGCGAAGTGGTGGAGACCCTTAAGGAATTCCCCGAGCTTTTAGACCCCAGGACCGGCAAGTCCCTCATGGAGCGCACGATCATCGTGTGCAATACCTCCTCCATGCCGGTGGCCGCGCGCGAGGCGTCGGTGTACACCGCGGTCACCATGGCCGAGTACTACCGCCAGATGGGCCTGGACGTGCTCCTGCTGGCCGATTCCACGAGCCGCTGGGCCCAGGCCATGCGCGAAATGTCAGGGCGCCTGGAAGAGATACCGGGCGAGGAAGCCTTCCCCGCCTACCTTGAATCGGTCATAGCCAGCTTCTACGAGCGCGCCGGCATCGTCAGCCTTAAAAGCGGCGAAAAGGGTTCCGTTACCATAGGCGGCACCGTGTCCCCCGCTGGCGGCAACTTCGAGGAGCCGGTTACCCAGGCCACCCTCAAGGTGGTTGGCGCTTTCCACGGACTGTCCCGCGAGCGTTCCGACGCCCGTAAGTATCCCGCCATACATCCTCTCGAGTCCTGGTCCAAGTACAAGGGCATCATGAATAGCCCCTGGGTGGAATGGGCTCACTGGTATTTGGAGCGCGGCTCCGAAGTAGGCCAGATGATGAAGGTGGTGGGCGAGGAGGGCACGAGCCTGGACGACTTCCTCGTCTATCTCAAGGGCGAGTTCCTGGACGCGGTGTACCTGCAGCAGAACTCCTTCGATCCGGTGGACGCCTCCGTGGCTCCCGAACGCCAGAAGGCCATGTTCGCCAAGGCGGTGCGCGTGCTCGGCTCTTCCTTCGATTTCAAGGACAAGGAAGCGGCCCGCTCCTGGTTCAACCGCTTAAGGCAGATGTTCCTCGATATGAACAGCCTCGAGTGGGGCGCCGACGCCTATAAGGCGGCCGATAAGGAGCTCGTATCCTTCGCGGCCGAACGCTCAACCGGGCTGGATACGAAGGCCGCCCGCATCCTCGAGAGCCTGGAGTGACGCCATGAAGAAGGTTTATTCGCGAATCGAATCCATAACCGGCAACGTGATAGCCGTTAAGGCCCTGGACGTGGCCTACGGCGAGCTTGCCGAGGTACAGACCCGCTTCGGCATGTCGCTCGCCGAGGTCATACGCCTGGACGAGGGCCTCGTGTCGCTGCAGGTATTCGCCGGCGGCCGCGGCATATCCACCGGCGACGAGGTGCGCTTCCTGGGTAACCCCATGCGCGTGTCCTTCAGCGATGCGCTCAAGGGCCGCATATTCACCGGCGCCGGCGAGCCCCGCGACAAGGGCCCTAGCCTGAGCGAGAATCTCATACCAATAGGCGGCCCCTCGGTGAACCCGGTAAACCGCATCATACCGCGGGAAATGATACGCACGGGCATACCGATGATCGACCTCTTCAACACCCTCGTGAAGAGCCAGAAGCTGCCTATCTTCTCGGTGTCCGGCGAGCCCTACAACCAGCTGCTCGCGCGCATAGCCATGCAGGCCGAGGTGGATCTCATCGTGCTGGGCGGCATGGGCCTCAAATACGACGATTACCTGTTCTTCAAGGACACCCTCGAGGAGGGCGGCGCCCTGCAGAATACGGTCATGTTCGTGCATACCGCCGCCGATCCGGTGGTGGAATGCCTCATGGTGCCCGATATTTCCCTGGCCGTAGCCGAGCGCTTCGCCCTCAAGGGCCTCAACGTGCTCGTGCTGCTCACCGACATGACCAACTTCGCCGACTCGCTCAAGGAAATATCCATAACCCAGGAGCAGGTGCCGTCAAATCGCGGCTACCCGGGCGACTTGTACAGCCAGCTGGCTTCCCGCTACGAGAAGGCGGTGGACTTCGCCGATTCGGGCTCCATCACGGTGCTCGCGGTAACCACCATGCCCGGCGACGACGTTACCCACCCGGTGCCCGATAACACCGGCTACATCACCGAGGGCCAGTTCTACTTAAAAGGCGGCCGCATCGAGCCCTTCGGCTCGCTGTCGCGCCTCAAGCAGCAGGTGAACGGCAAGACCCGCGCCGACCATCGCGCCATCATGGACGGCATGATCAAGCTCTTCGCCGCCTACCGCGACACGCTGGAGAAGAAGTCCATGGGCTTCCAGATGAGCGGCTGGGACCAGAAGCTTCTCAAGTACGGCGAGCTCTTCGAGAAGGAAATGATGGATCTATCGGTCAATATCCCGCTCGAGAAGGCCTTGGACAAGGGCTGGGAAATCCTGGCCAGCTGTTTTGAGCCCCAGGAAACGGGCCTGCAGTCCAAGCTAACCGAGCAGTTCTGGCCTAAGGGCTAGGGGCAGCGCGTGGCCAAGATTAAGCTGACCAAAAACGAGCTGAAGAAGCAGAAGGACGCGCTTAAGATGTATAAGCGCTATCTGCCCACGCTTCAGCTCAAGAAGCAGCAGCTCCAGACGGAAATCCGGTCCATAGAGGCCCGCGCGCGGGAGCTTGCCGCCGAGCGCGACCGCCTTATGGCGGAATTCCGCGCCTGGATAGCGGTATTCGGCGAGGAAGAAGCCGTAAAGAGCCCCGACGGCGGGTGGATACTCTCGGCGGGCACCATACGCACCGCCGCGGGCAACATAGCCGGCGTGGATATACCCATCTTTAAGGGCGCGGATTTCGTCATCGACGAGTACGACCTCTTCAGTAAGCCCCTGTGGATAGACCGCGCCTTGGACCGCCTGCGCGCCATGCTTACCCTCGACCTCGAGATTAAGGTCTTGGAAGAGCAGATAGCGCGCCTTGAGGTGGAATTGCGCACCACGACCCAGCGGGTGAACCTCTTCGAGAAGGTGAAGATCCCCGAAACCTCGGAGAATATCAAGAAGATACGCATCTATCTCGGCGATCAGCAGACCGCCCAGGTGGTGCGCGGCAAGATAGCCAAGCGCAAGGTCGTAGAAAGGGTGGCATCATGATAGCGCCCATGAAACGCGTGTTCGTCCTGCTGCAGGAGCAGGGCAAGCGCGGATCGCTGCACGAACTCAGGCAACTCGGCGTGCTGCACCTTGAGCCTATGGTGGGCCGCGGCAACGAGTTCGAGCACTTGGCGGCGGCTAAGCAGTCCGTCGTCGATGCCTTGGGGCTTCTGGAAGGGTTCAAGGCCGAGCCCTCAGGCAACGCTCTGGCCATGCGCGAGGCCTTGGACCTGGCGGAATCCATGAAGCGGCTGGACCTTGACGCAAAATCCGCCTATGAGGAATCCGTGTCGCTTACGCGGGAGATAGAGCGCGTCAGTTCCTGGGGCGATTTTGACCCCGCGCTCGTCTCGGAGCTGGCCGCCAGGGGGCAAAGCCTTCGATTCGTCGAGTTGCCGACGAAAAAGCTGGCAAGCCTTCCCTCCGGCCTCGACTACGTCAATCTTGGGCAGTACAAGAGCCTTACCAGGCTCGCATTGCTCGCCGGTCCCGACGCCGCGCTGCCGGCCGATTGCCTCGAATTCCGCCTACCCGAAAAGGGGCTGTCAGAACTCGAAGGCGAACTGCAAGACGCGCAGGCCCGCATGTCGACCGCGAAGTCCGCCATAGCAGAAAAGGCTCCTCTGGCGGGAGCGCTGGAGAAGGCGCTGCTTGCCGTCGATCGCGAACTGGCTTTCGAGGCGGCCCGTTCCGGCATGTCCCCGGGCGTTGAGGGCGTAGCTTGGTTCTCGGCCTGGGTGCCTTTAGCCGACGTGAAACGCCTCTCGGAGGCGGCGGCCAAGGGCGGCTGGGGCCTGCTCCTCGACGACCCGCTTGAAGACGAGCAGCCGCCTACCAAGACGGAGAACTCCCCCGTCGTGCGGGTAATCCAGCCCGTGCTCGACTTCCTCGGCACGGTGCCGAACTACCGCGAATACGACATATCCGGATTGTTCCTGCTCTTCTTCGTCATATTCTTCGCCATGATATTCGGGGACGGGGGCTACGGATCGCTTATGCTCGTCGCGGGCATAGCCGCGGCCATAGCATCCAAGCGCAAGACCGGCAAGGTGTCGGATCCCGTCAGGCTTTTGCTCATGCTCGCCGCGGCTACCGTAGCCTGGGGAGTCATGACCGCCAGCTGGTTCGGTATCGAAGCGTCGCGCCTTCCCCAGGCCCTGCTGAATCTCGCCATACCCGCGATATCGAGCGCCAACGCGGAGTCGGGGGATAACGTAAAGCTGGTATGCTTCAGCCTGGGTCTCATCCAGCTCGTGGTCGCGCACGGCAAGAATATCCTTAGGGACCGAGGCTCGCCCAGGTTCATAGGACAGCTCGGCCAGGCTGCCATGGTATTCGGCATATACTGGATAGTGCTCAACCTGGTCATCAGCGCCACGAAGTATGCCATTCCCTCGTGGGCCTTGATATCGGTGGCTGCCGGCTTCGCGCTCAATGTCCTGTTCGGCAGCTATGACGGGTCCAAGGGCTTCGTGGGCGGCATCGTCGCCAGCGTCGCCGCCAGCCTGGCCAATATCGTTTCCATCTTCCTCGGCGTCGTGAATATCTTCGCCGACCTGGTTTCGTACATACGGCTTTGGGCGGTAGGCTTGGCCGGCGTGGGAATCAGCCAGACGGTAAACCAGATGGCCGGTCCCATGTTCGGTAAATTCAGCCTATGGCTTATCGGCGGCGTGATACTCCTGGGCTTCGGCCATGGACTGAATATCATATTGAGCGTCCTGTCCGTCATAGTCCACGGAGTGCGCCTGAACATGCTCGAGTTCTCGGGCCATCTCGGTATGGAGTGGTCCGGCTATAAATATGAACCGTTTAAGGATACCGTCCCGAGGGGACGCGTAAAGACCGAAAGGAGTCCCTCATGAACATCGGAATGATAGGAATCGCGGCGGTAATGGGCATTTCTGCGATCGGCTCGGCCTTGGGCGCCGCGATAGCGGGCCAGGCCGCCATAGGAGCCTGGAAGCGCAATTACATGGCTAACAAGCCCGCCTCGTTCCTATTGGTGGCTTTTGCCGGAGCGCCATTGACCCAGACCATTTACGGCTTTCTCCTCATGAATCAGATGCGGGCCTCGCAGGCCGACCCGCTCCTGCTTGCCGTTATCGGTATAGTGAGCGGCGTGGGCATAGCCATGTCCGCTGTCGCGCAGGGCAAGGCCTCGGCCTCTTCCTGCGATGCGTACGGCGAGACCGGCAAAGGCTTCGGCCAGTATATCACCGTCGTAGGCCTTTGCGAGACGGTGGCTCTGTTCGTGATGGTCTTTACCTTCATAGCCGTAGCCTAAAGCCAAGCCGGGTCATTCTGCGCGCGGATAGCATCCGCGCTCAGGAGCCCTGGACACGATGAGCGTATGATAGCGGGGGACGGGGAAGGCTTGGCGGCCTCTTCGATCCCCCCTTTTTTTTGCCCCTTCTCATCCTCATTTCCGGCTCGATGGATAGTAGCTCCTTTTCCTTCCCTTCATTATGGATATAATAGCCTCATGGCAAGCACTACGCGGATAGTCAGAGTCGGGAATACCTTCGTGGGCGGCGGGCACAGGCCTCCGGTGCAGACGATGTGGAAAGACGCCCTGCGGGCTGACGGCCTGCAGGCGGTGGCCGAGCGCGCCCGGCTGCT
>JBGSKZ010000547.1:0-6425 GCA_041741035.1 Treponematales bacterium | reverse complement strand
GAATGCTAAGTCGATACGATTTAATGTGGTATGGGACTTAAGCGGTATCATTGAGGTCTATGATAACAACACCCCAGAAAAAGACGATGATGTCATTGTGCTCGCCAGGGATTTTTGGAATAGATTTTCGATAATCCCAGTTATAAGCAGATAGTTTAGAGCTCATTAGTACTTTTGTGATTGTTCGGTGCGGATTAAAATTGAATTCTATTGAGGGATTTTCTGTAAACTGTTCTTTTCCTCGAGTATTCTGCAATTGAGACTTGACGTTATCGAATCCGATTTTGTTACGCTGGTAGATTGGAGCGTCGCCATGCCGGAAAGTCACGGCAAAGGCCGACGCATCGGCATTCTTGTCTTTGCCGTTCCGAACCACCTTGGTTCTGTATTTATGCATTTATAGTCGTATCCAAATATATGCCGCTCCTGCACCATAGCCCCCTGAATCCTCTCCATAAGCCCCAACGAGTGCATAATCTCCGCTGATTGCAACCGAAGAGCCGAAATAGTCATATGCCTCAGGATCGGTCGCTTCGATCTTCACTCCTGAATCCCAGGTGTTAGTCCCTGTGCGATGGTAGATGTATGCCGCTCCTTCATCTTTCCTTTCTGCACTAACTATCGCATAGTCTCCGCTAATCGCGACTGAAGAGCCGAAAAAGTCACCTGCCTCAGGATCGGTAGCTACGATCTTCACTCCTGTATCCCAGGTATTTGTCCCGGTGCGTTGGTAGATGTACGCCGCTCCTGCACTAGAACCACCTGAATCCTCGCCAATAGCCCCAACGAGTGCATAATCTCCGCTGATCGCAACTTGCTGGCCGAAAGCGTCTTCTGCTTCGGGATCGGCCGCTACGATCTTCACTCCCGTATCCCAGGAATTTATCCCAGTGCGATGGTATATGTACGCCGCTCCTGCATCCTTCGCACTAGCCCCAACGAGTGCATAATCTCCGCTGATTGCTACTTTACTGAAATAGTCAGCTACCCCGGGATCAGTCGCTACGATTTTCACTCCTGAATCCCAGGTGTTTGTCCCGGTGCGATGGTAGATGTAAGCCGCTCCTGCATTAGAACCCCCGGCATCCTCCCCAAAAGCACCGACGATCGCATAGTCCCCGCTGATTGCGACGGATGCACCAAAAAAGTCTTCTGCCGCAGCATCGGTCGCTACGATCTTCACTCCGGTATCCCAGGTATTTGTCCCGGTGCGATGGTAGATATACGCCGCTCCTGCATAAGGGCCCCCGGCATCTTCAGAGGCCGCGCCGATGATCGCATAGTCCCCGTTGATCGCAACTGACTGGCCGAAACAGTCATTTCCTTCGGGATCGGTCGCTACGATCATCACTCCTGAATCCCAGGTATATATCCCGATGCGGTGATATATATATGCTGCACCTACATTGATGCCACCGATAACTTTCTGATGAGCACCTACGATAGCATAGTCGCCGCAGATAGCGACAGAAATACCAAACATGGCAGCTTCTGCGGGATCTGATGCTAGAATCTTCTGAATATCAATAATTGCTGCACTAAAGGCTGCCGTGGCCGTTGCCAGTGTAGTGACCGCCGCGTCAACTTCGCCCTGCATGGCACTAGACTTGTCCCTTACCGTGATGGCAGCGAAAATTGCCGCTGTATACGTCTCTTTAGCTACTTGCGATACATTACCAATGGCGGTTCCGACGCTATGTGCGTCATTTAAGGTGTTTGCACTGTTAATTGCTGCTACCAGGACGGCTGTATTGGCAGCCAAATCCGTTGGTGAACCAGTAGGCGAACCAGTAGGCGATGGGCATCCGGTGAACAACAGTGCTACAACTAAAAGGAATAGGCTTAAAAGTTTTTTTTCCATGTTTTTCACCTCATCAAAGCATATCTGCACCATCAAGATCTGATAAATTATCATGATACAAGCCAGGTGGGTCAACCTTGATTTGATCATGTTCAATCGATTAGTAGAATACTCTAAAAACTCTAAACCTGCCAGGTGAGGGGAATAGCAAAAATAGAATTTTGCTAACTCTGTAACGCTATGCGACCACGCTGAGAGGTTTAGTCGGTCGTATACTGTTTCTTCGAATAATAATATAGCAAGCTTTTGAACTCCATATTAGGTGAATAGGATGCATGACTATCAAAGTATCCGTTAGCTAATTAACTGAGGGAATCAAGGAAATTGAGACGCGGGAACATTTTTATGGAATTGAGCGGAATAGAGTGTACTAAACTAATTTAGTAATGATTCCAAAGGGGCAGATATCGTGTCTCATCATTGCACTAAAGATCTCAGGACATATCTGGCTTTGCGAGGCCCTTAATATACGATTGTTCTATAAGCTTCCGCCAAAAGTTTTTAGTGGATAGATTACATTGAAGCGAAAGGGATTACCTGATTCGTACTTAAGTATGTTGGGAATATCTGACTTTATTAGGTTTAGTAGACAGGCGAGTAAAAACATTCCTGACTAAGACATAAATTATTAATTTATAAAAAGCTCTGTACAACATGACTTTTATCTTTGACTATTCCGATCATTCTTTGGCATCCATTTAAAACTGTTTAATAGAATTTTCTTGACGAGTCACTTTTTAAGCATTACTACATTTTTATCGGACTTGTGTGCATTTGCAGGTAAGTTATATATAAGTAATTATATAATAATGATTTAGAGTTAGGATAAGCAAGATAGTAGAAGGTCCTGATAGGTCTTTGTTTCTGGCTTCCAAGCTGGAGAGAATTCCCATCGGACGCTGAGAGGCTGCCCAAACTTATTGGACAGCCCTTTTTTGCTTACAGGCGTTCCCTCGTCGTTAATTGGCTTGACTTGCCTGGATTATCATATATGATAAAAAGTATCATATCTATGGAGGCAATCTGCCATGAACAAGCCGAGCAGGGATCCGCGTTTTTGGTTGGCGCTGTCATTATTGTTGATGATAGCGGGCACGCTCTTCGCGTACCTTTTCAACACGTCGTTTTTCTCGGTTACGACCAAGGAAATTTCCTTCAAGACAGACAAGGGCGTCTTGAATGGCTTACTATACATGCCCGCGGGAGCCAGCGCGGCGCAACCCAAGCCAGCAATTGTAACGACTCACGGATACCTAAACGCTAAAGAAATGCAGGACGCGCCGGCCATCGAGCTATCGCGACGGGGCTATGTGGTCCTAGCTTTAGACTCGTATGAGCACGGGGATTCCTATCTTAACAAGAACGATATAAATAATGCGTGGTTCGGGTATTGGCCGGCTTCAATATGGGACGCCGTTCAATATATGTACAATCAGCCCTATGTCCTTAAGGATAAGCAGGGCAACGGCGTCATAGCCGTAAGCGGCCATTCTATGGGCGGCTTCTCTTCGACCATGGCCGCGTATTTTGACGAGCAGCAGTATCAGCAGAACCTCAAAGACGGCAAGCCTTCCGCTCGCAAGATATCCGCGGTGCTGACGGCCGGCTCCGATTTTCTCTATACGAGCTATCTAGGCGTCAACGAAGCCGTCGCCGATAGCGCCCTCGCGGGCAGGACGGCAGGCAAGATCGCCGCTCAATATGATGAGTTCTTCTTTAACGCGGCTAACGCAAAGCCCGGCCAGACCATAGTCAAGAAGGACTATATAAGCACCCCAGACGGTATGGCCTTCCTGGGTAAGCCCGATAAACCGCAGACCGACGTATTCTATTCAAGCCCCGAGGGCGGGAAACGGATTATTTACCAGCCGGCCCAAATCCATGCCTGGAATCATTTCTCGGCGCTGACCACCGGTTATCAGATACAGTTTTATGCCACCGCCTTTGGTGCCTACGCGCCTGCAACCTCATTGGCCCCAGGCAATCAGATCTGGTTCTTAAAGGAATTGGCCGAATTCATAGGTCTCATCGGTTTCTTTATGTTGTTCATAGCGTTGCTGCAAGTACTCATAAAGGCGCCATGGTTTAAGGAAATCACGACGGAGCCGCTGGAATTTGAGGGCCCTGCTAGCGCGCCGAAGAAAGCTATTTTCTGGTCAGTCGCCGTTATCAGCGCGGCATTCCCCGCCATTTACTACGCGACCCTGATGGGCAAACTGCCCGTAGGCCTTGCGCAGCTCAAGTACGTTTCGCTCATCGTCGCAGCGATAGCCAGCATAGCGGCCATCGTAGCCCTCGCGCGCGGCAAGCTCGATAGGCTTTTCGGCCTGCTGCTTATCGCTTTTACATCGCTTTTAAGCTTCGGGCTCACCTCAGGCGCCGGGAGCCTATTCAACCTATCGCCCGTCTTCAATGAGCCGCAGACCAACGCGCTGATCTACTGGGCGGTCGTCGTAAGCGCGCTGGTAGCCATGATCCTGTCGATAGTGCATTACGCGATCAACAAGCCGGCCAACATCGGTTCGCGTCATTACGGCTTTGTAGTCGGATGGAAAACGGTCCTGAAGTCATTCGTCGCCGCGGTGATCCTCGCCGCCTCGGGATACCTGGTCCTCTTTATCGTCGATGCGCTGTTTCAGACCGATTTCAGGTTCTGGCTGTTCGCTGTGCGCGCTTTCAACGGGCGCCATCTGATGACCGCCTTGGGCTATATGCCGTTCTTCTTCCTGTACTTCTTCATCAACGGCGTAGCGCTTCAGGTCAATACCAACAGCAAATACCTAAAGGGCGCCAAAGGCTATCTCGTAGCCTTCTTCATGAATATCGGCGCTTTGCTCGTATGGCAGCTAATACAGTACGGCAAGCTGTTCATTACCGGAATCGCCGCCTGGCCGACGGTAAGCCTTAACAGCATAACCCTGTACGCGACGCTGGGGATCCTGTTCGTCTCGACCTTGATTACCAAGAAATTCCTGGATAAGACCAACAACGTGTATACGGGAGCCTTCCTGAATACTATCGTCGTGACCTTGATAGCGATTTCTACGTCGACTATGTATAGTAACCTCCAGTAATAGTAGGAACATGCGAGACCAGGATGGAGGCGCTTGCCTTTGTCCTGGTCTCATGCGCTTGCAGTACCGAGGCTTTCCGTCGGCTGCCTTCTTTACGTGCGAGCCTGTATTGAGTAGGATGCTATAATGACTGCAGTCGCTCCCGCCTTAGAAAAAGGGCTCTTAATTCTTGAATACATACTGTCCGTCCACGAGCCCACAACGATGAGCGGCATCGCGGAAGCGGTGGGCTTCAAGGTTTCCGAGATTCAGCGTATGGTGGAATACCTGGCGAAGGACGGCTTCATCACAAAGACCGCTTCTGGCGCATACACCCCGGGAGCGCGGGCGTATAGCCTCGCGGATCGGAAGCTTGAATCGGCGCTTATCGTCAGGTCTGAAGGCCCGATGCGACGCTATACCGCGCGCTCCGGCGCCTCGATACATATCGGCCTCTATTTTAATGGACAGCTCCATGTGGTTTATGAAGTGGAGGGCGGCGAGGACGTACGCATAGGCGTGCGTCCCGGGCTCTACGACGCGCGCTCCACGCCATCGGGGCGCATGTTTCTCGCGTACCAGTCGGCGGAAACCGCCGGTGATTCGGCGGCGTTGGCGCAGGTCCGCTCCAGCGGTTTCTCGTTTGGAGAGCTTAAGTGCGCAGCGGGCGTCTATGTCGTCGCCGTGCCCGTGGCGATCGGGGCTAATCCCTGCGCCGCGGTTCTCGCCACGCCGTACCTACTGAAGAATAAGGGAGACCCCGAAGTGCGGAATGATCTAATCGCCGAGCTTCGCCGCTGCGCCGCCGAGATTTCCGCGCAGTTCTAGCCTACGCTATTTTCCGCTCCCCATTTCAACGGGCGGCCTAAGCCTAAGCTCCTGCCGAAGCTCGGGTGGTATGACGGGGGGCTCGAAGAGTTTCTCAGGATGTTCGACGAAGTCCTGGATCATGTTGAGCGTTTTTGCCATATATACCCCCTCGGCGACGCGGTCGTCGAAAGAATAGCGTAGGTAGAGCTTTTTCTTCGTTTCTAGCTGCCCGCTCGAGTCGAGCAGGCGTACTTCGCGCACCCTGCCCACGGCGAGGAAGATGGGGCAGTTTCCGCGGTCGAAGAGGTGATGATAGGGAGCGTCCAGGTTGAAGGAGCCGACGTTCGTGAGGAAGACCGAGCACCACATGGGGTCGCTCTCGATGAGCGAGCGCGCCATAAGGTTGTGATCATCGAGCCAGTTCATCGCCCGCACCGCCAGCTTAAGGAGCCACGAAGGCAGCTTCATGAGCGAGGCGACGACCTTTTCGTTCTCCGCCCCGCCTTCCGAAACGGCTTTCCGGATTTCGCGCTTCGCTTTGCGGGCCACGTCCACGAGCGTATCCTCGGGCTCGAAGGCAATCTTGACGTTGACTTCCTGGCCGTCGTCGGTCAGTTCTTTTTTAGCCACGAAATTGAACACGATCTGGTTCCGCTGGTAGTAGCGATTGCCCGATATGAAGCGATTGACCCTGGGCCGCA
>JBGSKZ010000546.1:0-3335 GCA_041741035.1 Treponematales bacterium | reverse complement strand
TAGGAACTCGTTCCCATTGTTTTTAAAGGAATGCGAATTCCGTTTTAACTATGGCTCACCAAAGGAACAACTAGAAACGTTGCGAGCTTGGTGTGATATCTAGAGAATTATCTACTACAGCCCCTAAAATAATCCAAGGCGCTGGCAAGGTATACCTTCCAGTTAGCCCGGTCGATCTGAAGGGTCGTACCGACTCGGTCTACTCGTTCGACGGATGAGAGCACAGGATACTCACGGTTCAAGTACTCATTTGGGGCAAGGACGCCGCGGACAAGCCATGGAATACCTATGTCATCCCGGGGAGGGCGCAATTCTCCGGTTCTTGCGAGTATGGCGGGTATCCAGAAGGGATACACGGTAGTACTACTAGCCTTTCCGCCATCCTTCATGGATTGTTGGAGGCACAGAGGGCAATAGAGGATGTCCCGGCTTGGCTCGTCCTCGGGAAGGTCTGCGAAGAGTTTCTGAACCAGCAACTTTGTTAAGATCCGATCTGCAGGCACCAGACAGCCCTTATTCCTAATTGCGTCTGAGTGGATGTCCATCCGCTCACCGTCAGCTAGGCAGTGCCTATAGTACCGAAGCTGGTGTATGGGATCACTATCAAATTGGGATAGATTACTCATTAAGTAATTTTAATTCCTCTTGTAAAATTAAAATAGGTTCATCTTTAATTGTATAGTCCAAGGTCTTTGCTCGCAAGAGAAAAAGATAGCTATCCGGCTAGTACCGCAAACGAAATGTGCTCTAAAACATCGATGAATATGACGCTACCTTCTGAGTACGGATGCTTAGGAGGGATGAGTTTAAACCCAAGCTTTGGCTATGCCCATTTTCCTAAAGCGTGGACTGTATCGGCTGTAGGTAGCATCGCTCGTAGACTATTCTCGACAGCCTCCGGACAATATTGAGGCCATTTTTACGATTTTCAATAGTTTTAGCATTTGATTTTATGACAACCCGGCCGGATCGAAATCGGTGTAGAAATAGCCCAGTCACTGGGAATCGATCATTGAATAGGCAAAGTTATCGTTCTGCTCTATAGAGTCGAATGCCCCGCTTTCAAATTCTTCAAGTAGGGTTTTAGCGGGCCTTGCTGGGTCAATGCCTATCATCAGGTCGTGGCTGCAGCCCAAATTATCAAAAAAATCCTGGCTGAGACGGCCACTGCCACGTGTCACTGCCATGAGGGCTACCGTGCGCGATTCCGATTTTCCTGTACTGAAACCCATCAGGCTCTTCCTGAATTCCTTTTTGGTTTGCTTAAAGCGATAGTCATAGCCGGAGCCCTGCAGATAGGTTTCTGCCTCCTTATACCCTTGGTCCGTGGCCAGATTGAGGCGGAGGGGCGCTTTTTTTTATGCTTTGGCACAGCTCTATGGCGGTGTTGAACATGATGAATAGCTCATGGGAAGCGTTTATCCGCTTGAGCAGTTCGAAGCGGGCCGTAGTGCTGCTATGCGTTTTTGAATAATCTATAGTGAATTTTCCATTCTGCTTGTTGTACTTTACGCGCATTTTTTTGTCCAAGGCAGTCAGGCTTCCTCCTTCAGATTATGGCCTGTATGTCCTGCGTTTGGCCAGCGTTTTTGAAAGTATTCCGGATGATTGGCTTCGCTTATTAAAAGCTGTCATTGCCATACGTAGAGGTAGACGCTTCCCCGGCGATTATCGGTCAGCGGCGCTGATATTATATATTTCGTTCCGGCGTCGTTTATCGCAACAGCGTTACCGAAAGCATCTGGCGACTCTGGATCGGAAGCTCTGATAATCGTCTTAAGCCAACTGTCGCCTAGGTATTGAAGGAGATAAGCGCAGCCAGTTGATATCCCGTTTTGGTCGTCTCCGCTAGCGCCTATGAGAGCTGTTTTTCCATCTCCGCTAATGGCAACCGATACGCCTAAGTAATCGTCCTTATCAAGTGGCTGGTCAAGCAAAAGCTTCGTGCCATTCCAGGAAGATTCGTCCCAGCTGAACATATAGGCTGCTCCTGTCGTTGCGACTGTTCCGTCGCCTCCAAAAGCACCAATAATCAATCTGTTTCCTACGCCATTGAGCGCTACGGAGTATCCGAATTTGTCGCCTTCGTTTCCATCGGGAGCGTAGAGCTTTGCTTCTGTCCAAATCGTTTCGCTTAAATCATATACGTATGCGCTTCCCGCCAATTCGCCCTTATTCCCGTCCCCAATGGCCCCGACGACTACGCGCTTGCCGCTCGCGTCGATGGCAACGCTTTTGCCGAAGGAATGAGAAGCTACAGCGTCGTTTGCGCTTAAGACTATCTCTGAGTATGAGTCCCACTGGCTTTCGGTCGAGAAATAATATGCAATCCCCATATTCGATTTGCCGATCTCGTCGTATCCCGTAGCGCCGACGATGAGGCGGGAGCCATCGGCGTTCAGCGCGATGGCGGAGCCGAAATAGTCGTCAGACTTGCCTATGTTGGGCATAATCTTTTTCGCTTGGAACCAGTCGCTTCCGTTCCAGATGAAGATGTAGATGCTTCCTGAGTCTGTACCGTTAGTATCGTCGTATCTGGCACCCACAGCCGCGGTTAATCCATCTGCGCTTACAGCAACGGCATGTCCAAACCAATCGTTTGCGGCTGCGTCATCGGCCATTAATAAGGCTTGAGTCCAAAGTCCGTCTTCTGCTCTAAATACTTTCGCTACTCCCGAGTCGCTGATTGCCCCTCCATCTTCGTATGGCGCTCCTGTGATCAAAACAGAACCGTCAGCGCTCGAGGCAAGTGAAAAGCCGTGCTGTGAACTATAGGTCCTCGTGCTAGAAACTAAAATGCTGATTTCAGACAGTAACGGATTCTGCACGCCCGCGCCGCTCGATGGCATCGTACACGCCATTACTGAAAGCGCCAGTGCACAGCATAGAGCCCCAATACCTTTTGTATTCATCATTAGTATCCTTCCAGAATAAAGCTATCCAGTACTAGGCGGACAATATGCCAAAGGCCCGGTATGCGGGAACGAAGTTGATCACTGGCCCTTTCTCATTTATACACGTCGCCCAATGCCGCGCGCAGGATCCGCTCCAGGTCCTTGTGGCCGAGCGCGACGGCCATGGCCAGGGCATCGTCTTCCACCCAGTCGGTTAAACGGGGATCGGCTCCGGCGGCCAGGAGCGTTTGAACCGCTGCGGTATTGCCCGCCTTCGTCGCCTGCATGAGGGCGGTTTCCCTGCGACGCTCGATAACGCCGCTGGCCATGCCCTGGAGGAGGTCCATGCGCGCATTGACGTCCACGCCAAGGGATAGCACATAGTCAAGCATGTCTTTTTTGCCCGAGGCTAGGGCGTAGGCCAAGGCTGTATAGCCTTCG
>JBGSKZ010000545.1:0-1105 GCA_041741035.1 Treponematales bacterium | reverse complement strand
AAGCGTACCGCGCGCACGCGCCGCCCCGCGCTTCCGCCGCTTTCGGAGCCCAGTATCTCAACGGGCTGGAGCATATATTTGAACGCCACGCGTTCCTCGGCGGCGCCCTGGAGCTCCGCGGCGTTGGCCGGCAGGTCCTCTTTGGCGCGGCGGTAGGCCACGGTAACGTCGCAGTTTTCTCGGAAGAGGGTGCGCGCGGCGTCTATGGCCACGTTCCCGCCCCCTATCACGATTACCTTCTTGCCCGGCTTAGGCGCGTCGCCGCGCGCGTAGCGTTCCAGCCACTCATAGCCGGGATGCACGCCTTTCAGCTCCTCGCCGGGTATGCCTAAGCCTTTGTCGCTCTGGGCGCCTATGGCCACGATGAGGGCGTCGTGCTTGGCCTTGAGGCTATTGAGCGTAAGGTCGCGCCCCAGCCTCGTGTTGTACACGAAGGAAACGCCGAGCTTCTTCCAGAGCTCCAGCTCCTTATCGAGCACTTCCTTAGGCAGGCGGTAGGCGGGTATGCCGTAGCGCAGTATGCCGCCGGCCTTAGCCTGGGCCTCGTATATAGTCACCTCATGGCCGAGGCGGCGCAGGTAGAAGGCGGCCGTGAGGCCGGCCGGCCCCGCGCCCACTATAGCCACGCGCTTGCCCGTGTCGGGCAGGCGCTCGGCGGCGAGGCGTTTCCAGCTGTCTTTCTCCCGCCCCAGCTTGTACATGGTGTCCGCCAGGTAGCGGTGTATCTCGCCCTGCGATACCGGCTCGTCTATGTCGTCGCGGCGGCAGCGCATCTGGCAATGGAAGTGGCATATCCTGCCCACGGAGCCCGGCAGCGGATTGTCCCTGAGGGTAAGCTCGAAGGCGTCCTCTATGCGATCCTCGGCCAAGAGGGCTATATAGCCTGGTATGTTCATATGCAGGGGACAGGAGTTTTCGCAGAGGGCCGAGAAGAGGTCCTCGCATACGCCGGCCTTGCAGCGCTTATCCAGTATGTGCTCCTCATACTCGTCCCTGAAATACTTGAGCGTGGTGAGTATGGGGTTGGCGGCCGTCTGGCCCAGGCCGCAGAGGGCGCTGTCCTTAACCGTTCGCGCGAGGCGCTCTAGCTCGTCGAGAGCCGATA
>JBGSKZ010000544.1:0-2107 GCA_041741035.1 Treponematales bacterium | reverse complement strand
GGTCGCGGCCCAGGCGTTTGGCCTTGAGCAGCTCTTCGTCCGCGCGGCGCACCAGGGCGTCTATGTCCTCGCCCTCGGCCAGGCTTGCGATGCCGCCGCTCATGCTTATGCCTACGCGGCAGGAACGGGCCGTGGCCTGGGCTATGGCCTGCCGTACCTTCTGCGCTACGGCAAGGGCTTCCTGCGTATCGCAGCCCGGCAGCAGGAAGAGGAATTCCTCTCCTCCCCAGCGGCAGAAGAGATCCGATTCCCTTAAGCTATCCATAGCGGCCCGTACCGCCGTTACCAGTACCTTGTCGCCTTCCGGGTGCCCAAAGCCGTCGTTTACCCGCTTGAAGTCGTCGGCGTCCATGATGATGGCCGAAAGCGGCTCGCCGCTGCGCCGCGACGATTTGAGCGCCTGCTCGGCCACCGCGCTGAAGGCCAGGCGGTTCAAGGCGCCCGTGAGGGGATCATGCGTGGCGGCGCGCTCGAGCCTGCCTTGGAAGCGGTCCACGGTAAAGCCGACGGCGAGCAGGGCCAGGGCGAGTATGGCGGCGTAGAGCCCGATATTGAGCGCGAGGGCCTGCCTGGCGCCCTCTATGCTCGCCGACTCGTCCTGCTCGACGAAGAGGTACCAGCGCAGTTCCGGTATCCAGCGTACGTGCAGCAATATGCTGCCGTCTCTGCCGCGGTAGCTGAACGAGCCGCCGCCCTCGGCCAGGGCCTGTTCCGCGGCTGCGGCGAGGCCGGGAACTTGCCGCGTCGTGGCGGGAGCCTGCGCGAACTCGCTGGGCGTGCCCGCTATAATGGCGCCGTCATCGTCGACGAAGTACACCGCGGTGCCGTATTCCTGCCTGAGCCGCGCCACCATGCCGCTCATGGCGTCTACGGCCAGGCCTACGCCCGCGGTGCCGAGGTAAGCGCCGTCGGCATCGATGACGCGGTAGTTGATGAAGACGGTGAGGGCGTCCGCGTTGGCTAAGTCTATATCGACGTTGATCTCGTAAGGCTCCGCCAGGCCGCGCACGCGCCAGTACCACGCGTCGCGCCATTCTTCGGGCGATACGGTCTTGAGCACGCCGCTGGGATGATAGTAGCGCAAGCTGGCGTCGGATACGAAAAACGAGGTGAGCGTATTATAGCGTCGCTGTACTTCGGCAAGGTACTTGCGTATGGGCTCTACATCCTTCTCGCCGGCTTTCGTCCAATCGTGGAGGAAGGTGTCGTTGGCCATCATGGATGAAACGAAGAGCGGTTCCACCAGATCCTTCTGCAGCCTCGCGTACACGGATTCCGCCGCTACCGGCAGCTGCCGCTCCTCTATCGATACGCGTACCGCGTGGGCGGCCGCCCGATAGGCCATGATGCTCGTGCCGAGGAAACCGGCGACGAGCAGTATGGACAGTATAGCGAGGAGCCTGGACTTATCGCCGAGGCGAAGCTGTATTGCTTGGTGCATAGAGTAATCATCGCATAAAGGCGAGGGAAAGCAAATCAATAATAGCGCTAAGGCTTTTCAGAACGGGAATTCGTCGGCGCTTTCCTCCTCGCTCTCCGCGGCCGATCCGCCAGCGTTTTCCGCCGGGGGCTTAAACAGGTCTTTCGTCGGGGCTAAAGCCCGCGTTTGCAGCACTTTGCCGCGCACGGTTATGGCCTTGTCCGGCTCCGCGGGGCACACGTGGTGGCAGGCGCCGCAGCCTATGCATATGGCTTCGTCGAAGAGCGGCTCGCTTAATCCGGAAGGACCGCTTACCATGCGTACCGCGCCGGTGGGACAGTGCTCGGCGCAGGCGCCGCACGCGGTCTTTTCGGTTATGACTATGCATTTGTCCCGCACCAAGGCCGCGCTGCCTAGCTGCGCGAGCTTCTTATCCGACAAGGGCATGCGCAGCAGCGCCCCGGTAGGGCAGAGTTCCAGGCAGAGGGCGCATTCGTATTGGCAGTAGGAATGGTCGTAATCCAGGTACGGCGCCAAGAGGCCCTTCGCGCCATAGCGCAGCAGTGACGGCCGTAAGACGCCCGAGGGGCATTTCGTCACGCAAAGCCCGCAGCCGCTGCAGCGCTCCAGGAAAAGCTCGCGGGACAACGCGCCCGGAGGGGCGGCGGGAGACGGAGCGTCCGCCGC
>JBGSKZ010000543.1:0-1065 GCA_041741035.1 Treponematales bacterium | reverse complement strand
CCGTATTCGATTTCGTGCCGCTTTCCGGCGCTCCGAGCAGTTACGCGCGGCTCATTGCGGACAGCCTGGCCTTGGAACTCGAGCGCGTAGGCTACCCCGCCGTGCCCATAGCCCGCCTGCGGGAACTCCTTGCCGAGCCCGCTACCGAGGTATCGGCGGCCCTGGCGGCCGCGCGCTTCGCCGGGGCGGACGTGGCGGTCATAGGCTTCTACCTCTTGGAAGCCGGGCAATTGCGCATAGGTGTGCGCGCCATAGACGCGAGCTCGGAGGCCCTGGCCTTAAGCGCCCAGGAAACCGGGTTGGCGGGCTTGGATATCTTCGACACTATAGACCGGATGAGCGCCGATATAGCCGGGCGCATAAAGGTAGCCTTGGAGCCCGTGCCCACGGCCGTGCAGCTCATAGAGCGCGAAGAGATCATCATAGAAACCGTCGTGGTAGAGGAAGTAATCGAGCTGGGCACACCTATCACCATACGGCTCCTCTCGGCCGACGAGGGCGCCCTCCTTCAAGCCTTGGATAGCGAACGCGGCCTCGTGGACCTCGGCTTAATCCAGGAGGGCGCTTTTGACCTTGCCACCAAGGAAGGGGCCTTCCTCTCGCTCCGCGTATCCAAAGAAGGCTATAACGAACGAAACCTGGAGCTCACGGCTACCGGGCTTGAGCCGGAACTGAGGCTTAAGGCGCTGGCGCGCAGGCCGGCCCCCGAATGGTTCGCCAGGCTCAGCCTTGACCGGCCCTTCGGCGCCGAAGCAGGCGCGAGGCGCTTCTACTGGCACGACCTCGTCAGCCTCGACGCCTCGGCCGGCCTATATTTTATCCCGTACGTGTACCCGGACTTCTTAAGCTTTGGAATAGAGCCATTTATAGACGCGCCCGGCGGCTCCGCCGACCTTGCTCTGGCGGTGGACGGAAAATTCTATCCTCTGGGCTTCTTTATGCCCGGCTCGCTTATCCAGCCCTACCTGTCCTTCGGCTTCTCGGCGGACACCATGCTGGCCTTCTCGCCCTCGGGCGACGACGCCCGCCTGTCCTTTGCCTTCCGCAACCTAAGCGGCCTAGGCC
>JBGSKZ010000542.1:0-6252 GCA_041741035.1 Treponematales bacterium | reverse complement strand
CGGCCATGCGGGCTGAGCTGGCCGCTCGCTGGCGTGCGTTCCAAGGTGCGGCCGCCGAGGCCCTGGGCATTACGCCTAGCCCGCCGGACGGAAGCTTCTATTCCTGGCTGCCCCTGCCCCCCTGGGCGCATGAGAATCCCCTGTCTTTTTGCCTCAAGCTTCGAGACAGAGGTAAGGTCATCATTATTCCCGGCTTAGCCTTCGGCGAAGCGGGAAGGGGCTACGCCCGCGTCAGCTTCGCCGGCGAGCCCGCGAGCATACGCGAGGGCCTGCGACGCCTCGCGCCTTATTGGAGCGCGCCATGAGCCTCTACGCCTTTACCGAAGCGGAAGCCCTTGAACTGCTGGACCGTTATCCTACGCCCTTCTTCGCCTACAGGCTCGAGCTCGCGCGCAAGCGCTTCGATGAACTGCGTTCGCTCCTTCCCCAACGCGTAGAGCTAGCCTACGCGGTAAAGGCTAATCCCGGCCTGCCCCTGCTTAAGCTATACTCGAGCATGGGCGCGTCTTTCGACTGCGCCTCGGCGGGCGAACTGAAGGCGCTCGAGGCGGCGGGCGGTAGTTCTAAGCTCGTGCTCTTCGCGGGGCCGGGCAAGAGCGAAGCGGACCTGAGGGCGGCCCTCTCCGCCCGCGCGCGCATACAGGTGGACGGCATAGAGGATATCGAGCGCCTGGAGCGGCTCCTTGCGGAGGAGGGGCGGAATGAAGCGCTCGGGGTGAACCTGCGCGTGCATCCCGCCTCGGGCATAGAGGAAGGCTCCCCCATCATAGGAGGCAGCGGGCCATCGGCCTTCGGCGTGGACGAGGAGAAGGTCGCCGAATTCCTGAAAGAGGCCGCGGCGTTTACGCGCGTACGCATAGCCGGGCTGCAGGTTTTCGCCTCGAGCAATGAGCGAAACGCGAAGAGCCTGCTGTCCAACCACGGGAAGGCCCTAGATATAGGCAAAGGGCTTATGCGAGATTTCGGCCTCGCGCTCGAATACATAGACCTGGGCGGAGGCTTAGGCATACCATACGAGGAAAAAGAGACGCCTCTCGATATACGGGAGCTGGCTCAAGGCCTGGACAGCCTGCTCGAAGCGAACGCCTGGTTCGGCGGACGCCTCATACTGGAGCCGGGCCGCTGGCTGGCCGGCCCTTGCGGCGTATACCTCAGCAAGGTCCTCCGCACGAAGAACAGCAGGGGCAGCGACTTCGCCATCCTTGAGGGAGGCATAAACCACCTACTACGGCCGCTCCTTACCGGGCAGGGCTTTCCCTGCATGGCCCCCGGCCTGCGAGGCTCAGAGCGCGGCTACGTACTGGCCGGACCGCTCTGTACCTCGCTCGATCGCATAGGGACGGCTCGGGTGGCGGAACTCAGCGCGGGAAACGCCCTCATGTTCGGCCAGGCCGGCGCGTACGGGCGCACGGAGGCCATGGGCGAGTTTCTAAGCCACCCTAAACCGGCGGAATACTGGCTCTAGTCGGGCAACGCTATGGCGAGCACCTCTTCCATACGCTCAACGGGGTGAAAGCTAAGGCCCTTCTTCACGTGCTCCGGTATCTCGGCTAAATCCTTCTCGTTGGCCTTGGGTATGATGATGTCGCGCACCTTATTGCGCTTGGCGGCTACCGTCTTCTCCCGCAGCCCGCCAATGGCCAACACCTGGCCGGTGAGCGAAAGCTCGCCGGTCATGGCCAGCCTGTCCTTCACTCTCTTGCCCAAGACCAGGGAAGCCAAGGCCGTTGCCATGGTAACGCCGGCAGAGGGGCCGTCCTTGGGCGTAGCGCCTTCCGGTATGTGCAGGTGTATCTGCCTAGCCTCGAAGTAATTCGCCTCTATGCCCTTGGCCTCCGCTACGTAGTGGCGCACCCAGGTATAGGCTATGCCCGCCGATTCCTGCATGACAGCGCCCATCTGCCCGGTGAGCTTAAAGCCTTCCTTGCCCGGGTTGGACACCGCCTCTATGATAAGGGTATCGCCTCCCATACTCGTCCACGCAAGGCCCACGGTCATGCCCGGCAACGTTGCGCGCTTGATAACGTCGGCATCGAAGCGGGGCTGGCCCAAGTACTTCTCGAGCGAAGGCTTGTCAACGCTGAATTTCTTAGGCTCCTTCTTGATCTTGCCCTCTTCCCGCTCATCGCTGACTACCACCAGGGCGAGCTTGCGGTGTATACGGTCGAGGAATTTCTCGAAATTGCGTACGCCTGCTTCCCGCGCATAGCCCTCGGCTATGGCCGTGAGCGCGTCGCGGGTATACTTTACCTGCGACTTTTTCAGCCCGTTCTTCTCGAGGCTCTTAGGGATAAGGTAACGCTTGGCTATCTCGAGCTTTTCCGAATCCACATAGCCGGGGAGCTGTATGATTTCCATGCGATCCCGCAACGGTCCGGGTATGGTATCGAGGGTATTTGCGGTAACGATGAAGAATACGCTCGATACGTCGAAGGGCAGATCCAGGTAATGATCGCGGAACGCGAAATTCTGCTCGGGGTCGAGCACCTCCAGAAGGGCGCTCGAGGGATCGCCCTGATAGCTTGAGCCCATCTTGTCGATCTCGTCTATCATGAACACAGGATCCCTGGCCTTGGTAATCTTGAGTCCCTGGATAATCTTGCCCGGCAGGGCGCCTACATACGTGCGCCGATGGCCCTTGATCTCCGCCTCGTCGCGCATGCCGCCCACGCTGAAGCGGAAAAACTCCTTGCCTAAGGCGCGGGCTATCGATCTGCCCACGCTCGTCTTGCCTACGCCTGGAGGCCCTACGAGGCAGAGTATGGAACCTTTGCTGTCTTTCTTGAGCTTACGAACGGCCAGGTACTCGATTATGCGGTCTTTTACGTCTTTGAGCCCGTAGTGGTCGTTTTCGAGTATATCTCGCGCTTCCTTCATATTGAAGTCAGAGGCCGTTCCGGGCAGCCAAGGCAAATTGCATATAAGCTCAAGCCAATTGCGCGTGACGATGAATTCGCTGGAATTGGGATCCATGAGCCCGAACTTCTCCAATTCCTGCTCCACGAGCTCTTTAACCTCGCCCTTGAAGCCAAAAGCCTCGATTTTCTCCTTATAGCGCTGATAATCGGAACTTTTCGCGTCCGCGGGCATGCCAAGCTCCTGCTTGATGGCCTTCAGCTCCTCCTTAAGGAAATAATCTCGCTGGCTTTTTTCGATTTTTTCGTTTATCTCGCCCTGTATACGCTTCTGTATGCGCAACAGCTCCTGTTCGCGCTTGATAAAAATGAGCACGCGTTCCATGCGCTCCTGCACGTCGAGGATCTCTAGTATCTTCTGCTGCTCATTCTTATCGATATTGAGTATGCTCGCGATAAAGTCCGCTATCTTCCCCGGATGATCGATATTGATCATATTGAGGCGCATTTCCTCGGAAAAGAGGGGATTATTTTCGGAAACTTGCTTCATTTCCGATATGAGCGCGCGGGTAAGGGCTTTCACCTCGTCTGGGCCTTCGCCCTGGTCCTCAAGGTACTCCACGGCCGCGACGATGGGCTGTTCCTTGGACAAAGCCTTCTTTATCTTGAAGCGCTTGAGGGTTGAAATGAAGATATTCACGGAGCCGTCGGGCAGGTTTATGCGCTTTACGACCTTGGCCACCGTACCCACTTGATGCAGATCGCTGGCTTGCGGCTTATCCGTATCCTCGCGCACAAGCACAAGGCCCACCATGCCATCGGATTGCATGGCATCGTCAACAGTCTTTATGTCCTCCTGGCTGCCGAGCATGATGGGCGTGAAGATCCCGGGGAAAATCGGCTTACCGTTCAGGGGGATAATGGGTATCTTATTGGGCAGAATCATCTCTATGGGAATGATCTGGTTGTCGGGCATATTCCGCCTTCCTTTCTGAGTTTATGGCACTAAAATATCTAGTTTTGAAGGCTTTTGGCAAGGTTTTAAGGGCTACTCGTAAGGCTTTACGCTGTTTTTTTTACAATATACATACTATCAGAGAAACGTCGATACGCCCCTGCAGAGTCCATCCGCATCCAAGGCTAAACCGGGCACTTGAATAGCATGTTCAGCGGTCCAGTTGCCCATGCGCATGCAGCGGGCCAGCGGAGCCCCAGACAAACTCGCCTTTAGGAAGCCCGCGGCGAAAGCATCCCCGGCGCCGGTCGTATCGATACCCTCGAGCGCCCGTACGGAACTCTCGTACAGTTGACCGTCCTTTATGCATACGGCGCCGGTTTCGCCCCGCTTTACCACCAGGGTGCCTGCTATGCCCATGGCAAAGGAAGCAAGCGACGCATCGACGGATACCTCTGCGAGCGCCACGAACTCGTCCTCATTTAGAAAAGCCCACGTGGCATCCTCGCATATGATATGCATAAAGAGCTCGCGGTTCGCGCGCACGAGGCGCTGGCCGCCTGCGTCGAAAGCTATTGGCATGGCCGCGGCCTTGGCTCTGGCCACGAGGTACTCGAGCATTCCTTCGTCGAGCGCGAGGAATCCGTCTATATAGAGCACGGCATCCCTGGTGAATAGCGAGTCGGGCAGCGACGCAGGGCTCAATTTTGAGGCGGCTCCCGGGTTCACGACTATGCTCCGCTGGCCGCTTGAATCGCAAAGCGATAGGAAAAGTCCGGTAAAGCCCTCATGAACCTGCAGGCAAGCGCTTACGCCGGCCCGTTCGATATCCTCTTTGTAATGGCGACCCCAGTCATCGTCCCCTATAGCCCCGGCAAAAGACGCCTTTCCCCCAAGCGCCGTAAAGGCCCTGGCCGTATTCGCTGCCCCGCCGCCCGCCGAATAGCCGTAGTCGCCTAAAGCCTCAAGCATGCAGGCCAGCACAGACCTGTCTACGTGGTCGGTAGACCCCGGATGGACGCCAATTGAGCAGGGGAAATCCGGCTCCACATGGGCAATGATATCGATTAGGGCGTTGCCGATGCAGGCTAATTTCATGAGTAAATACTAGCATGATTTTTTTATACCCGCTACTGGCTTAAAAATTCCGCCAGGCTATGCACTATAGCGCCATTCCTTCGCTTCGCGACGCCCGCGCATACCATAGAGTTGAGTATAGCCTCTTCCGTGGCTTCCGCGACGGCTCGAAAAGCCGAGTCAAGCCTTTCTTCCTCCAGTATCGTAAGGGTGCGGAGCGCGCCTTTAGCCTGCGTCGCTTGACGATTCGCGGTACTGAAACCTACGACTATTTCGCCGCTGCCATGGCCGATATACGAGCCGGTTCTAGCTAAGCCGACGCTTGCGCGCTTTAGCACCCGTCGCAGTTGCCTATCCGATAGCGGTAAATCCGTAGCCACGATTATGATAATGGAACCGCGGTCCACGGACGGATTCATGGATAGAGCAGCATCTTCTTCCCGCATTCTGCCGCCATTGAGTATGAGCTCGCCGAAGGGCTTCCCGCCTACCAGCAAGTCCTCAAGCCGCCCATGATTGGACTGTACCAGCACGCCGACGGCATAGTCTACGCCGCTTATAGGCACGAGCCGGGAAGCGGATCCTATGCCGCCCTTTAATCCGAAACATACCGTACCCTTACCCGCCCCTATATCACCCTCTTCAAAATCAAGGCTCGCGCTCTCGATGGCTTGTTCAACATGCTCTTGGCGTACAGCCCGCTCGCTTATCAGGTTAAGCTCCGCATCATTGCATTCGCATACGACCGGGTTGATAGATCGCAATGGTATGCCGTCAGCCGCGCAGCGCTCCGCCATGTAGCCTACTAAGGCGTCCTGCACCAGGCCTACATTCAGGGTATTCGTAAGCGCTATGGGCGTTTCCAGGCTGCCAAGCTCATCAATTTGAATAAGGCCCGTGGTCTTTCCAAAACCGTTCAGCACGAATGAGGCGGCGGTCATTTTATTGCTGAATATATTGTCCTCGCATGGCAGGATAAGCGTTACGCCGGTCTTATGTTCAGCGCTATCCACCGTGGCATGGCCCACGCGCAGCCCGGGCACATCCGTGATCGCGTTCCTTGGACCGGGCTTCATCGAACCTATTATAATATTATAATCCCTTATTCGTTTGATAAGTTCCTCCAGCGGCCACGCGAACGGCCCGCTTAGGCCGATCATATCGCTTATTTTAGCGCACGAAGGTAGCATTCATAACGGCCGCAGCTAGGAATACGACAGCCCGTCTCCATTGTCAAGGTTTTTCTAGTTCCCCGAAGCTTATGTCGGCCCATGAAGCCATATTTCCACTGGCGCCGTTTCGAATTGATGCGCGCAACCTACCACTACACTTAACCACTAGCCACAAGCTTCGGGGAACAAACTT
>JBGSKZ010000541.1:0-2474 GCA_041741035.1 Treponematales bacterium | reverse complement strand
GATCTGCCTGTCCTGGAGCGCGCCGCCCGCTTGGGCGTGCCGTCGCTGCTCGTGCCTTACGGCGGGCGCCGCCGGGCGGAGGCCGAGGAAGAAATTCGGGCCGCACTGGATGAACGCGGCGCGGACATCGTGGCCTTAGCCGGGTACCTGCGCCTCCTTGGGCCGGCCTTCGTACGGCGTTACGCGGGCCGCCTCGTCAATATCCACCCCTCCCTGCTGCCCGCCTGGCCCGGCCTGGACGCCATACGCCGCGCCTACGAGGCGGGCGATGCGGACTTAGGCGTAAGCGTGCACTTCGTGGACGAGGGCATGGATAGCGGCGCGCTCATAGCGCAAAGACGCGTGCCCCGGCTCGAGAGCCTTGCGGCTAGCGAGGAAGCCGTGCACAGGGCCGAGCACGAACTGTACGCTCGGGTAGTCCTCGGGTTGCTCGGCGCGGCGCGGGGCTCCGCCGGGGTTTGAGGCGCCGGGCGCTAGCATCGAACGGCTCGTCCGGGCTATTATCGGTCCTACACCACAACCAGCCCCGACTCCTAATCCTTCGGGGCTTATCAAGGCGGCACGGTCGATGAAGGTACTTTTATTGGGTAACGGCGCACGCGAGCACGCGCTCGCCTGGGCCTTCGAGCGCAGTAAGCGCAATGCCGGCCTGTTCTGCCTCCCCGGCAACGCCGGCACCGAGGACATAGCCCATAATATCGAGGGCGACCCGAACGATCCCGCGGCGGTCGTGGCCGCGTATAAGGCTTGCAAGGCCGATATCGTCGTCATCGGGCCGGAGGGGCCTCTTGCCGCCGGCGTGGCCGACGCCCTTCGCGCCGAGGGCGCCAAGGTGTTCGGTCCCGGCGCGAATTCGGCAAGGCTCGAGTCCAGCAAGTCCTTCGCGCGTTCCTTTTCCGAGCGCGCGGGAATACCTACCGCGCTGAGCGCCCGCTTTTCATCATATAGGGATTTCGACGCCTGGCTTACGGCCGCGCGGGGCAGCCTCGCCCCCTCCGCTCCCTTCACGGGCAAGATCGTGCTTAAGAAGAGCGGCCTCGCTGCCGGCAAGGGCGTCCTTGAATCCGACGACACCGTGGCGATGAGGGCTTTCGCGCAGGCCGTCCTGGCCTCTGACGAGCTGCTCGTGGAGGAGTACCTCGTAGGCTACGAGCTTTCGGTATTCGCGCTCACGGACGGGAAGGGCTACTGCCTGCTGCCCGCCTGCGCGGACCATAAAAAAGCCTTCGACGGCAATAAAGGCGCCAATACCGGGGGCATGGGCGCCGTATGCCCTGTGCCTCCCGCCGATCCCGCCCTGATGGAGCGCATAGACCGGGAAATCGTGGCGCCGAGCTTCAGGCAGATGGATAAAGAGGGGCTTGGCTATCGCGGCGCGCTCTTTTTCGGCATCATGGTGTGCGAAGACGGCCCGAAGCTGCTCGAGTACAACGTACGCCTAGGCGATCCCGAGACGCAGTCTCTCGTGCCCCTGCTGGCTATGGATATAGGCGATCTCTTCGTGGCGGTAGCCTCAGGCAGCGTGGCGGGGCTCAAGCCGCAATTCCGCGGCGTTTCAGCGGTAGGGCTGACCGTGGCCGCGCCCGGCTATCCGGATGCCTATCCCAAAGGCCTGCCCGTTAAGGCCCTGCCCGCTACCGACGGGTCCACGCTCGTATTCCATGCCGGCACCGTGCGGGGCAAGGATGGCGGCCTGCTTACCGGCGGCGGCCGCTGCTTCACCGTCGTGGGCCTGGGCGCCGATTACTTCGAGGCTCACGCCAAGGCGCTCGAAGGCGCCAGGGCCGTCGATTTCAAAGGCGCCTGGCACCGCAGCGATATAGGCAAGTCCTTTTTCATCGAGTAGCCTAGAGCCCCCGCCAGGCGAGAGCCGCCTTGGCGGCGAACCAGGAGTATATGGCCTGCGCCCGGTTGCCGAACGAAGCTTCCAGCTTCCCGCGCACGCCGGGCACTACCGTGGCCTTGGCGCTCGATACCGCGTAAAAGAGTATGGCGTCGTCGGCGAATATGGCCAAGGATCGCACGCGGAGCCCTTCCGCCTGCGCTACCGGGATGATGCCGTAGCGCATCGTGGTAAGGTTCACCGAGAGGGAGCGCACATGGTCCGTTCCGGATGCGAATTCATAGCGGTAGATATTATCCCCGAACGATAGATCTTTCTGCCTGGCGTACAGCGTTTCCGCGGCGGGCACCGCGCTTAGCATGCTGTCGGCCACGGCGGTTTTGCCGTCGGGACCGCTTACCAGGCTCGAGGCCTCATAGAAGAGGCGCATGGCCTTGCGGCTCGCCGAATAGTATTCTATGCCCGCAAGGCTGCCTACCGAGCGCAGTATGTTGTAAGCCGCCAGCTTTTCGCCTTCCAGGGGGCCGGCCTTCGGCTTTTTCCACAGAAACAGCGCTTCCACCACCACGTCGGGGCGCTCATCGGCAAGCTCGGCCCGCAGGCGCTCCGCGGCCGGGTGGCCGGGGGCGAT
>JBGSKZ010000540.1:0-2103 GCA_041741035.1 Treponematales bacterium | reverse complement strand
AGGAGCTGCAGCCCGGGTATTGCCCGCAGGGCGGCCAGGTGCTCGATGGGCTGGTGGGTGGGGCCGTCCTCGCCCACGAACACTGAGTCGTGGGTAAGCACGTATACCACGGGAAGTCCCATAAGGGCGGAGAGGCGCAGGGCCGGCCTGAGGTAGTCGGCGAAAACGAGGAAGGTGGCGCAGAAGGGCCTGAAACCGCCGTGCAGGGCGAGGCCGTTGGATATGGCGGCCATGGCATGCTCTCGCACGCCGTAGTGGATCATGCGCCCGGCCCTGTTCGCTATGGAGTAGGGCTCGCCTGGCAGCTGGGTTGAATTGGGGCCGGTAAGGTCCGCCGAGCCCCCGACCAAGTGCGGCCATGCGGCCGCCGCCGCCACGAGAGCCTTGCCCGAGGCGGCCCGCGTGGCGAGTGATTCGCCCGCTTTGAAGGATGGCCACTGGGCGGGCGTAGCCGGCTCGCCCCGCAGGCTCGCTTCCAGTTCCGCCGCAGGCTCGGGATAGGCCGCCTTCCATGCGGCGTAACGGCCTTCCCAGGCTACGCGTTCCGCGGCGAGCTCTTTGGCCCTCGCGCCGAAAAAGGCCTTCGCCTGGGGGCTTACCCAGAAGCGCGCGTCGGCGGGCACGCCCATGGCCTCCTTGGCCCGGGCTATCTCCTCGGCTCCGAGCGGCGCGCCGTGCACTTTGTGCGAGCCCTCCATCGTAGGCGCGCCTTTGCCTATCACGCTCCTGAGCGCTATGAGGCTCGGCTTGCCCGTCTCGGCCTTGGCCTTGGCCATCAGGGAGCGCAGGCCGTCGGCGTCGTACATGTCGCCCTTGAGCACTTGCCAGCCGCAGGCCGCGAAGCGGGCGCCAACGTCCTCGCTGAAGGACAGCCCGGTCGACCCGTCAATGGTTATGCGGTTGTCGTCATAGAATACCACCAGCTTGCCCAAGCCTAAATGGCCGGCCAAGGACACGGCCTCCGCGGCTACGCCTTCCTGCATGCAGCCGTCGCCCGCCAGGGCATAGCTATAATGGTTAATGATCTCATGCCCGGGCCGGTTGTAGCGGGCCGCCATCATGGATTCGGCTAGGGCCATGCCCACGGCGTTAGCCAGGCCCTGGCCCAGCGGGCCCGTGGTGGTCTCAATGCCGGGTATGAAGCCGTATTCCGGATGACCGGCGCACTTGGAGCCAAGCTGCCTGAAGCTTTTAATGTCATCCAGGCTCAGGCCATAGCCGGTAAGGTAGAGGAGGCTGTAGAGAAACATGGAGCCGTGGCCGGCCGAGAGCACGAAGCGGTCCCTGTCCAGCCATGAAGGAGAAGAGGGATCGTGGCGCAGGAATTCGCCGTATAAGAGGGCGCCGAGCTCGGCGGCGCCAAGAGGCAGGCCGGGATGCCCGGAATTGGCTTCCTGTATGGCGTCCATGGAGAGGCAGCGTATGGTCTTGGCTGTTTCGTTAAGGCTTTGGGTATCCATATAAACTCCTTGGCAAAATGATGCTATGCGAAAGAACCGTACGCGATACACTAATACGGAGCCGCCGCCCTGTTCAAGCGCGAGAGGGGCTTGAGCCCCGAGGAATCCGGCCAGGCTTATGCAATCGCGGCGCGGCGTAGTATACTCTCGCCCATGAGCGATATACTCATCCTTATGGCCGGCGCGGCCCTCCCTTCATTCGTCATAATCGCGTGGTTCTACCGCATAGACAGGGTCCGCCCCGAGCCCGTGGGACTGATCGGCCGCAGCGTGCTCTTCGGCTTCCTGGCCGCGGCTCCCGCCATAGCCTTGGAGTTGTTGGCGGACCTGCCCGCCGCCGGCCTGCCCTATCCCTTGTCGATAATCTGGACCGCCTTTGTTACCGCCGCCCTGGTCGAGGAAGGCGTCAAGTACTTTTTCCTCAAACGCTACCTGTTTACGAACAAGCATTTCGACGAAGTCATGGACGGCATCCTGTACGCCGTCTGCGTGAGCCTGGGCTTCGCCTTTGCCGAGAATTTGCTCTATGGCTTGGGCGATACGAGGGCGCTGCTGCTCCGCGCCTTTACCGCCGTCCCCATGCACGCGGCGGCCACCGGCATCATGGGCTACTACCTTGGGCTTGCGAAGCGCTGCGGCGCGG
>JBGSKZ010000539.1:0-9698 GCA_041741035.1 Treponematales bacterium | reverse complement strand
GTGCCGCCCGCCAGGCACAGGGCAATGGGTCCAGGTGCCGCGGCATGAAGGGCTTCCAGGAAATCGGCCTCTATGGCCGCGAGCCAGGCTTCCTCGCTCGCGAAACGGCGTAGGGGGATCATCGGAACAGTATGGCGCTGGAGAAGCAGACAGTTCAAGGGCAAGGGCTAGGCAAAACAGCCCAGGAAAAGGCTAGCCAATGTAAGATTTCGCAGATATCCGAAGTAAGGAACGCTCATGCTATCTTAATATTGACAACGCAAGTCCGTTAATCTATCTTGGTATTTTGCCGGTATTATCGATAATTATGCTAATATCGCTCGTTTACTCAGTAAATCACGCTGGATCGTAGGCAAACTTGCGCCAGGTAAAGTATTAGTATTTTAGAATAAAAAGATGGCTGTTATCCAAGGTTTCTTGGCCGCTTATCGATCGGAGGTTTAAGAATGATCGCACATAAGCGGAACCATATTCTATTAAGCATTGCCAGCGTGGGCTCCATCCTTCTCGCCTGGGCTGTAGTAGCCGAACTGCGCCTGGTACCCGAATTATTCGTACCACGTCCGATAAATGTTGCGCGAGCTTTTTTAGAGGCGCTCCTGGATGGGTACCGAGGTCAACTCCTGGCCGTACATCTCGCATCCAGCCTGTTCCGCGTCCTGATCGGCTTCTCGCTAGCCGTCGTGACGGCCATACCGATTGGCCTAGCCATGGGCTATAGTGAGAGAATCGGCGCATTACTCGATCCAATCCTGGAATTCTACCGGCCATTGCCGCCGCTTGCGTACTACACCTTGTTGGTGCTCTGGCTAGGGATAGGCGATGAATCTAAAATCGCCCTGCTCTTCCTAGCTGCCTTTCCGCCTCTCGCGCTAAGCGCGACATCAGCGGTGCGCGGCATACGCGCAGAGCGGATCCTAGGCGCGCGATCTTTAGGAGCATCGCCCGTACAGGTTTTTTTCCATGTCGTATTCCCTTCCTGCCTGCCGGAAATCTTCACCGGCCTACGGGTAGCGATCGGCTTCACCTATACAACCCTGGTTGCGGCAGAAATCGTCGCAGCGACTTCCGGCATCGGCTGGATGGTGCTGGACGCGGGGCGATTCCTGCGTAGCGATGTCGTATTCATGGGCATATTGGTCATGGGACTTACTGGGATAGCCTTAGACCGCTCGCTTCGTTTCCTGGAAAAGAGAATCGTCCCCTGGAAGGGGAAATAACTGCATGGAGGCATCATGAAGACTAGGACCGCTCTCATTTCTATCATGCTGATCGGAAGCGCCGTGAGCTTGCTCATGGCTTGTGGTGGCGATAGCAATCAAGCTCTTCCTAAAGAGCTGGTAATCGGCTACCAGACTATTCCTAATGGAGAGATCATCGCAAAAGACCTCGGCTGGCATGAAGCAAGTTTGGGCGTGCCGATACGCTGGGTACAGATCGACTCAGGCCGTGACCTGAATACCGCGCTTTCGGCGGGGAGCATAGACTTGGGCTTGGGAGGCTCCAGCACGACCGTTGCCGGTATCGTGCAAGGAGTACCGGCTAAGGTTTTCTGGATTTATGACATTATTGGCGCCAACGAAGCCCTGGTCGTGCGCGCCGAGTCCACGGTGAAATCGGTGCAAGACCTAGTCGGCAAGACCCTCGCCGCCCCCTTCGGAGCGACCACCCACTACCACCTGCTTGCGGCCCTCAAGGAAGGCGGCGTAGATCCTAAAACCGTGAAGATCGTGGATATGCAGCCGCCGGACATGTTGGCGGCCTGGCTTCGCGGCGATATCGACGCCGGCTTTGTTTGGGAACCTACATTGGCTAAAATGATAGAAGCGGGTGGCCGCGTGCTGATAGAAAGCGGCGAATTGGCAGCAAAGGGCTATGTAACGGGCGACATCGGCTTCGTACGTAACGGCTTCGCCGAAAGCTACCCGCATGTGGTGGCCGCGTATCTGGAGAACCAGATCCGCGCAGTAGAGTTCTATCGCACCAGACCGAAGGAAGCAGCGGCCGCCGTCGCACGACAGTTCGGCATCCCCGAGGCGGAAGCGGCCAGGCAGATGGCAACCCTGGTACTGTTGAACGGCGAAGAACACTTAGGTCCCGCCTACTTTGGCACCATGGCCGCCCCCGGCAAGCTAGCGGAGGTTTTTAAGGATACGGCCGATTTCCTCGTATCCCAGGGACTCATCCGGGACGCCCCCAATGTGGAGACCTTCAGGAAGGCGATTGATTCCTCTTTCCTAGAACGCGCCACGGCGAATGCAAAAGGTAAATGAGCACAGCCTACATCGAGCTCAAAGACGTATACCTTAGCTACCCCGTGGCGTCCGGCTCGTCGATCCAAGCGCTTGCAGGCCTGGATCTGCGCGTGGGCCGCGGGGATTTTGTATGCTTGGTCGGTCCCTCCGGATGCGGGAAAAGCAGCTTGCTCCGTCTCTTGGCCGGTTTTTTCCAGCCAAGCGGCGGGAGCTTGCTAATCGATGGCAAGCCGACCGACGGGCCTGACTCCAGCCGCGGCATGGTATTCCAGCAGGCAGAACTCTACCCTTGGCTTACCGTTTTCGAAAATGTCGAGTTCGGACCTAAAATGCGAGGGGCCGAGGCAGCCTTGCGGCGCGTGGAAGTCGAACGCTGTCTCCGCCTTGTCCGGCTTTGGGAATTTAAAGACGCTTA
Organism: Treponematales bacterium; assembly: GCA_041741035.1. Classification (GTDB taxonomy): domain Bacteria; phylum Spirochaetota; class Spirochaetia; order Treponematales; family UBA12059; genus UBA5200. The sequence continues at coordinate 7,028 of JBGSKZ010000539.1, read as the reverse complement.
TCCCTACGAACTGTCCGGCGGCATGCAGCAGCGCGCCGCCATAGCTCGCGTACTAGCCAATGATTGTGAACTGCTACTCATGGACGAGCCCTTCGGCGCGCTTGACGCGTTGACCCGCGAGCACCTGCAGGAAGAGCTACTTAGCCTTTGGCGCCAGACTGGCAAGACCATCATCTTCGTGACTCATTCGGTGGAAGAGGCGGTGTATCTAGGAACTGACGTACTCGTTATGACTGACCGGCCAGGAACGATTTCGACCCGCTTTCATTCACCGTTCAGCCGAGTGGGCGGATCAGACCTATCTCGCTCCATTAAAGCTCTGCCTGAATTCGTGCGCTTGCGAGAAGAAGTCCTAGCGTGCATCTGGACAAACAACGCCGGATAGCTCAGTTCCACTATTATCACTTGTTTGACGGGCCCTTCGGGCACTAACTCGAATATAGAGATAGTAGATCATATAAATAATTGAAAAACAATAAAAATTAGTAAATAATTCAAGGTTAATATTTTAATTAATAATTATTTGTAGCTGTGATTAATAATATACATTCATTGAAGGAGGAATATTGCTATGAAATACGGAATCTTTGGTTCGATAACTACAGTAGTTGGAAAGAGATTTGATTTTATTGATATACTAAGCGTAGGTATAAAAAACATGCCAGGAAATATAAAATATGAAATTCTTCTTGATAATGATGATGAAAATAAAATTTGGATATATGAATTATGGGAAAGCAAGGATCACCATGAGCAATCATTAACGCTCCCGTCAGTTCAAAAAGCAATTCAACTGGGGCGATTAATGATTAGTGATTTTGGAAGCAGGACAGAATTTACTCCATATGTCTATAAATAACTAAAAAGATATAATAGAAAATTATAGATAATCGGGAAACAGTCGCTTCAACCGGATAACGCTATGTTACAGAAAATGCCGGTCGTTGCGCTCCCTTGCACTTTCTGCGCCGACATACGCTTTACCGGTTAAGCGTATGTCGGATATGCGATCACTTATACCAGGCTAATTTGCTTTCATTCGGCAGATGATTGTAAAAAGCCAGGTCGCTTCCATCCATCGCTAGCTTATTTCCGAATTTCCTTGAAAAGACCGGCCAAGTAAATATTAGGCGACCGGGTCTTATCCTTCAATCGCTACGCCGTTCCGATTACCGTTGGAAAATTAGTCGAACGTAGCGAACCGAACCGTAAAGAGCGAAAGCCAATAGTGATCGTTGGGGACAGGGAATATGGATCCAGCCCAGACTAGTCCGTATTGTCGATATCGCCAGAATAGTAGCAATTGAAGGTCCGGATTAACCAATTGACAGGAATATAGGCGTTAGCGCGCCGGTATGATCTTTCTCAAGTTACAGATAAATCCGAGGGACGCGCTTGGCTAAGGCGCGGCTTAAGCGGCGCGCCCCGCGGGATAACCCGCCGAGCCGCGCTTGGAAAGCGCTTGGAAAGCGCTTGGAATACGCCGTCCGCGTAGCCTGCCTGCAGCGCGGACGGCCCGCCATACGCTATATGCCCAAGTAGGCTTTCTTCACGTTTTCATCCTTGGCCACGTCAGAGGCCGCTCCGGAGAGCACGATGGTTCCGGTCTGCATGACGTAGGCGCGGTGGGCTATCGAAAGCGCCATCAGGGCGTTCTGCTCGACGAGGAGTATGGTCGTCCCCTTGGCGTTCAGTTCCTTGATCACGTCGAATATCTGATCGACCAGCACCGGTGCTAAGCCCATGGACGGCTCATCCATCAACAGTATGTCGGGACTGGACATGAGCCCGCGGGCCGTGGCCAGCATCTGCTGCTCTCCGCCCGACAGCGTACCGCCCTTCTGTTCCGCCCGCTCCTTGAGGCGCGGGAACAATGCGAAAGCGTACTCTATGCCGCGCCGTATCTCGGCCTTGTCCTTGACGAGGTACGCGCCCATCTCGAGGTTCTCGAGCACGGTCAGTCGCGGGAATATGCCGCGGCCCTCGGGCACCAGGCCAAGTCCGTCCTTATGGATGATATGCGGGGCCGCGTTCGATATATTCTTTCCCTTAAAGCTGACCTTGCCCTTCCGCGGATGCAGGAGGCCGGCTATGGATCGCAGCGTCGTCGTCTTTCCCGCCCCGTTCGCGCCGATTAGCGACACGATCTCGCCCTGCTCGACCGTTAGCGAAACGCCCTTGAGCGCGTGGATGTTGCCGTAGTAGCTATGTATGTTTTCCAGTACGAGAAGGCTCATTCCGCTCTCCTTCAGGCCGTCATCGTGGCGGCCGCGCCCCGTCCCAGATAGGCTTCGATTACCCGCGGATCCGCGGCGATCTCTTTCGGCGTGCCTTCGGCGATCTTCATGCCGTAGTCCATGACCGTTATCCTTTCGGACACGTTCATCACTACCCGCATATCGTGTTCGATGAGGAGTATAGTGATGCCCAGCTCGTCGCGAAGCCGCCGGAACAGCCTCAGCGCGTCTTCGCTCTCCGACGGATTCATGCCCGCCGTAGGCTCATCCAGCAGGAGGAGCTTGGGCTCGGATGCCAAGGCCCGGGCGATCTCCACGCGGCGCTGGTCGCCGTAGGGCAGATTCGAGGCCAATTCGTTGCCGACATGCCGCAGGCCGACGTACTCCATAAGCTCCTCGGCCCTGGCTTCAGCCCGCTTTTCCTCCTCGACGAACGAGCGCGTGCGGAAGACGGCCTGGATCGCGTTTTGCTTAAGGCGGGTATACGCGCCGACCATGATGTTCTCGACGACCGTCATGCTGCCGAACAAGCGTATATTCTGGAAGGTACGCGCCATGTGCAGGGCGGTCACTTTCTCGGGAGCCTTTCCGTCTATGCGGTGGCCGTCGAAAAGTATGGAACCCTCTTCCGGCTTATAGAGCCCGGAAATGGTATTGAAGAAGGTCGTTTTGCCGGCGCCGTTCGGCCCTATGATGCTGAAAATGCGGCCTCGGGCGATATTGAAGTTCATCTTGTTCACGGCCGTCAGGCCGCCGAAGCGCTTGACTACGTCGACCGTGGTGAGGATGTCGTTGGCATCAGGCATTATCATCCTCCTTGGCCGCTTGATCCTGTTTAGTTCCGCTTTCCTTCGCTCCGCCGTCCTGGGCCGCCGCCCCGTCGCCCTTAGGCTCCGGCACCGAGCCGTTTGGCGACCTGAACCGCAATTCGCGCTTTCGCCGAGCGGCGGGCATTATGCCCGCGGGGCGGTAAATCATCATGAGTATGAGTATGATACCGAAGACCAGGCGCTGGTATTTGGAAGGGTCGAGCTGGTTGGACAGGTCCCGCCAATAGAAATTGATTATAGGTATATAGGCGTCGCTCTGGCGAAGCTGGGAGAGGAAGAGCGAAAAGCTCTGAAGCACCTGGAGGTTGAGGATGATGACTACCGTCGCGCCTATTATAACGCCAGGTATGCTTCCCACGCCTCCGAGTATGACCATGGTCAGCACGCCTACCGACTGCAGGAAGCTGAACGACTCGGGGCTTACGAAGGTTCGGCTGGCCGCGAAAAGCACGCCCATGGCGCCCGCGAACGAGGCGCCCACGGCGAAGGCCGCGAGCTTGAGGCGGTTCGCCGGTATGCCCATCGCCGTGGCCGCGAGCTCATCCTCGCGTATGGCGGTCCACGCCCGACCCATCTTGGAATCGTCGAGCCGGTACGTGATTACTATGGCCACGATGACGACCACGAGGGCTATCAGGTAGAACAGGATATTATAGAACTGGTTTACCGTTACCGGCCGCCCCACGAGCGGCTCAAAGATGCCGTTGAAGAATCGTATTACCCCCTCCGGGAGGGAGGGCCTCTGGATGGGCGTGATGCCCTGGGGGCCGTTGGTAAGGTTGAGAGGCTTGTCCAGGTTGTTGGCGAGCTGGCGCACTATCTCCCCGAAACCGAGGGTTATGATAGCCAGGTAATCGCCGCGCACCCGCAGTACCGGCAAGCCGAGCAGCAGGCCCACGATGGCGGCCACGATGATGCCCAGGAAAATGAACAGGTAGAACCAGTCCGGCGCCATGAAAAACTGGGTTCCCGGCGGGGCGGTGCCGGGTATGGCGTGTAGCAGGAAGGGCTGCTGCGAGCCGAAGAAGGCCCACAGGTACGCGCCTACGGCATAGAAGGCCATGTACCCGAAATTGAGCAGCCCCGAGAAGCCCACGACGATATTGAGGCCCAGCGCCAGTGCGGAGAACACCGCTATCTGGAAGATGACCTCGAGGTAGAAAATGTTCCGCGCCCCGAGTATGGGGACCAGCACCACGGCTACCAGCACGGCGAGCGCCAGCTTGATGGCCTTGTTCATGGTCAAAAAATACGGCAGGCCCACCGCGGCCGCGAACACGAGGAAGGCGGGTATCGACCGCGGGCTTAGATAGACGACTAAGAATCCGAGCGCGATGGCGCTTATAGATACTATATACGGGGCCTTCCCGCGATTCAGGTAGCCCGCCGCCTTTTGGAGGAATTCACGTATCCTGGCTTTCATCGCAATCCCCCTATGCTTTCTGGGAAATCTGCTCGCCGAGCAGGCCCGATGGACGGAATATGATGACTATGATCAGGATAAAGAACGCGAGTATGTCCTTATATTCCGACCCGAAATTGCCCATGGTATAAGTGCTGAGGTACGCGCCCGCGAAGCTCTCGAGCATGCCGAGTATCATGCCTCCCAGCAGCGCGCCGGTAAGGTTGCCTATACCTCCCAATACCGCCGCCGTAAAGGCCTTCATGCCCGGCATGAACCCGACGAAGGGATCGATGCGCGTGAACTTGAGGGCGTAGAGCACGCCCGCCGCGCCGCCAAGGGCGCCGCCGATAAGGAAGGTGAACGCTATGATGCCGTTGACGCCAATGCCCAGTATCGCCGCGGTATTCCTGTCCTGCGCTACCGACCTGATAGCCTTTCCAATCCGTGTGGCGTTGACGATGTAGTTGAGCCCGACCAGCATCATCATGGCCGCCACGATGACGATTATCGACTTTACCTGTATGTCGACGTTGATCGGCGCGGAGGAAGTCTTGATGGTGAAGAGGGGAATGCGGTCGTCGAAATTGCCGAAGGTGGGGATTACCCGGTAGAATTGGCCGGTAGTCAGGCTCTCCACGAGGCGTATGATATCCTGCAGGGCGAACGATACGCCTATGGCCGATATAAGCGGCACCAGGCGCGGCGCGCCGCGCAGCGGCCGGTACGCGGTTCGCTCGATCAGCACGGCTATGCCGCCCGAGGCGAGCATGCCCACTGCCAGCGCCAGGGACAGATAGAGGTAGGGCCCAAACGTGCCCGAAGAGCTGAGTACGCCGAGCCTTTCCATTAAGATGAGGAACTCGACCCCCGCGAAAGCGCCTATAGCGAATATTTCGCTATGGGCGAAGTTGATGAACTCCAGCACGCCGTAAACCATGGTGTATCCCAGGGCTATCGCCGCATACACGAAGCCCAGGGTCACCCCGTCGATGAGCACCTGGGGCAGATTCGCGAGCGTGTAATAGAGGATATTCACATTCTGGTTGGCGAGCAGCAGCTTGTCCGCTCCTGATCCTCGAAAGAGCATAGCCAGAAGGACCATGACCGCCGAAAGCAGCAGGCCCGCGCCTGCTATGAACACGGCCATCTGGCCAAGCGGGAGTATGATCTCTCGGAGTTTGTCGGACTTGATCAAGCGCCGCATAAAGCCTCCATAGATAAGCCTCGCCCCCGGTAAACGGGGGCGAGGGAGTTTAGAAGTACGCTAGCCGATCACTGCGGCGGGGCGATATCCAGGATATTGTCTATCTTGTTCTGCGACCACATAGCCGGGTCGGCGGAAGTTACCTGGATAATGAAATACTTGGCCTTTGCCAGATCGCCCTTCGCGTTGAAGGTGAAGGTACCCGTGATACCGGGGAAATCCTTCAAGGCGCGGACGGCTTTGGTCACGTCGGCCCGGGCGGGAATCTTATTCCCCGCGGCGATCGCGGCGTTCTCTATAGCCTTAAGGACTATAGCCATGCTGTCGTAGGACTGGGCGGCGAAGGGTTGGGGTTCCCCGCCGAACTTGGCCTTGAAGTCGGCCTGGAATTTCGCGGTGCCCGGATAGGCGGCCGCGGGGCCCGCGACGGTGGAGTAATAGGTGCCGGCGCCTTCAAGCAGGGCCGCGCCGCCTATCTTGGCCGCGTCGGAAGAGTCGAAGCCATCGTCGGAAAGGAACATGCCCATGTAGCCCTTCTGCCTGGCTTGTTTAAAAAGCACGGCGGCCTGGTCGAACATGCCGCCGAAATAGATGGCTTCGGGCTTGGCCGCGAGTATGGGGGAAAGGATAGAGTCGAAATTGGCCTTTTCCTCGGTGCCGGCGAATCCAAGCACCTTAATGCCGAGGTTTTCCGATTCGCGCTTGAAATACTCCGCTATGCCCTGGCCGTACGCGGTCTTGTCGTGGAGCACGTAGGCGCTCTTTATGCCCTTACCATTGGCGAACTGGGCGCCTACCGCGCCTTGCACGTCGTCGCGGCCGCAGATGCGGCTGACTTCCATATAGCCGCGCTCGGTTACTTTAGGGTTGGTATTGGCGGGAGACACGTTGGCGAGCCCGGCCGCGTGGTATTCCTCGGAAGACGGGATCTGCACGCCGGAGTTGTAGTGGCCGACGATGGCCAGTATCGCGGGGTCCGATACGATGTTCTTGGCGTTCGCCACTCCGGTATCGGGATTGCCCTGGTCGTCGAAGGCCGCGAGTTCCAACTTGAAGCCCATCGCCACGAGCGGAGCGGAAAGCTGCTCCATGGCGAGCTGGGCGCCGTTCTTGATATCGGTTCCGACCGCCGACATGCCGCCCGAAAGGGGGCTCTGAGTGGCGATCTTGATTACCTTGGCGTCAGGAGCCCCGCAGCCCGCGAGCAGGAGCCGGAACATGTCAATATAAATTATACCAGTTTTTTAAGCTGGATACATCAAGCTGCTCTCGATAATGGCCGACATGACATTGAGACTGGCAGAGCATCGTAGGAACGAACCTTGCCAGTCCGCCAGCGAAGGGGATGCTTC
>JBGSKZ010000538.1:0-3817 GCA_041741035.1 Treponematales bacterium | reverse complement strand
GCAGCGCGCGCCGCGCCCTCGGCCGTAAAACCTGCCCGCCGCTCTATCGTTCTGGATACCCGCGCAGCGGCCGAGGCCCCTGCCGCTCATCGCACCTGCCCCCGTCGGCCCCGTCCTATCAAGTCCTGGCATAGTAAGCTCCTTATGGGCAAATGCCCATTAATATGATACTGGCAAATGCCCATTAGGTCAAGGACAGACAGCGGCCATGCTGACGAGAAGCTCGGAATACGGTATACTCGCGGCATACGGAAGCAAGGCATGGACATTATAGGCGATCCTCAGAACAACACGGAAATTCTCGACCGCTTCAAGCTGCTGGAAAAGACCGGCGCGCTGGCGGACCTGGCCTTGCTCCGCAAGGAAAACAAAGAACTCGATCAGCTTATCAACGACGCGTCCATACTTATGTCGCAGACTCAGGTAAGCTCGATGATATCCTTCGTCATAACCCGCCTGCTCGATTACTGCATACCGCAGTTCATGGCCTTCCTCATAGAGCCGCCTCGGGGCGAAGAGCTGAGGCAATATTGCTTTAGGAACCTCAAGGCCAGCGAGGAGCGCATTTCCGAAGGCGATTATGCCCTGCTCAAGTCTTATTTCGAGCAAAACCCCTATACGGCGAGTTTCTCCTCGCTGCGCGCCGCCCTCGAGAGCGCCGGGGGCGAGGCTGGCAACGCCGCCGCCAGGGCTTTCAGCCCCGCCTTCCTCGAATTCAGCCCTGAGCTCTTCTATCCAATGCGCGGCATTGGAGGCCTGTACGGCATAGCCCTGCTGGGCGCCAAGGTGCTTGGCGAGCCGTATAGCGAACACGAACGCCTCTACATAGACCGGATGACGCGTTTTTTGGCCGTCGGCATACAGAATGGCCTCCATCACGAAAGCTCCATCACGGACGCTAAAACGGGGCTCTACAACCATGAGTACTTTTCGCGACGCCTCGAGGACGAGATGGCCAGGATACGGAGGCACGGCGGGAGCGCCGGCCTGCTCATGCTCGACGTGGATCACTTCAAGCGTTTCAATGACCGCTACGGCCATTTGGCTGGCGACGACGCGCTTTACGCCTTAGCGACGCTCCTCAAGCATCTGACCCGTTCCGAGGACACGGTTTCTCGCTTTGGCGGCGAGGAATTCTCGCTGCTCGTCATGGAATGCGATACGGATACGCTCATGGACATAGCGGAACGCGTGCGCGCGGCCGTGGAATCCCTGGCCATCCCTTCGGCGGAAGGGCCGCTCAGCATAAGCGTAAGCATAGGAGCCAGGCTTATTCGGCCGCCCATACAAGAAGACGCGAAACAGCTCATAGACGAAGCCGATAAGGCGCTCTATCTGTCCAAGGCCGAAGGTCGGAACCGCGCCACGATCTTCGACCAAGGGCTCCTTTGGAAGGCAAAGGCCCTTCGTATTATGAAAGGCCAGCATTGACGGCGCTTAAGCTTAGCCTTACCATAAGCTAACCATGACCGCATTTATCGAGGATAAATCGACCATACTCGGCGCCATGATACGCTTCCTGGCCATAGCGGGCTTTATAGCCGTCGTGCCCAGCGTATACGCGGCGGTACATGAAGGGCTTTGGGCCATAGTGGCCGTCGATACGCTCGCGTATGCGCTGGTAATCTTCGCGGCTTTCAGTACTAAGGCGAGCTTCTCGCTCCGGCTTATACTGCTTGTCAGCCTATCGCTTTTTATTGGTATGGTGGTACTGTACCAGACCGGGCCTTTCGGCGCTGGCTATATATGGATGCTCTGCGCCGCCGTGCTTTCCGCGCTCTTCGGCAAAGCGAGGATCGTGGTGCTCGTAAACGGCGTATCCATGCTCTTCATGTTGCTCTGGGGGCTCGGCATTTACTTAGGCTGGATCGACAGCAAAGGCGCGCAGCCTTTCACGGTAGTCATTATAGCGAGCAATCTACTCCTAATCAGCGCCGGCCTTTCCATAGTGATACGGAGCCTCATGGACAAGCTTTCTTTCAGGCTCGGCCAACGCGACCTCGTGGGCAAGCGGCTCGCCAGCGAGCTCGAGGAAAGCAAGCGCATGGCTCAGCAGCTCGATGCCACCGTCCACGAAAAGGACGCCGTGCTGCGCGAATTGCACCACCGAGTAAAGAACAATCTGCAGGTAGTACTGAGCATCATGGGCATGGCCGATATGAAAGACCCGAATGCCTGCGCCACGGTTAAGCGCAGGGTACGCGCCTTGGCGCTCGTGAACGAGCTTGCCTTGTCTCGGCACGATGCCACCTCGGTAGACGCCGGCGAACTATTCAGGTCCCTCGCGCCCCGCATAGCCGAGAGCAGCTTCCCCGAACATCCGGCCGTGCTCGTCCATGTGCTGTCGAGCGTCGAGCTCGACCCTCAGAACGCCGGGCTCGCCGCCATCATAGGAGCGGATCTCCTCGCCGACATGTATGACTGCTCCAAAGAGATAAGCGTTGACTTGGAAGCCGACGAGGCTTTTGCCCGCGTAGCCATACGGCTTCCCTATGATTTGCCCGACGGGCTTGCCCACCAGTGCCTCGATAAGGCGAAGGCTAACCCGCTTCTGAAGGGCTCAGCCCCGGACGTGGCGATATCGGCTATAGCGCGCGATAACGAAAAGGGGCCGGGGCTCCTGATTTCCATACAGGCTTCATAGCGATGCGGCCTCGCCGGGCTGGCGCCCGTCGGCACAGCTTCGCTCTCACGAAGCTGTGCTTGGCTGTGGACGCCGACAGGCCGCGCCCTTAATGCGCGCGGCTACCTGTTTTAGTGTTCCAGCTTCCTGTATACGTATCGATGCGGCCTCGCCGGGCTGGCGCCCGTCGGCACAGCTTCGCGTACACGAAGCTGTGCTTGGTTGTGGACGCCGACAGACCGCGCCCTTAATGAGCGCGGCTGCCTGTTTTAGTGTTCCAGCTTCCTGTATACATACCTGTGCGGCCTGTCGGCGTCGTGGCCGAGCTTCTCGCGGCGGTACTCGGCGTACTCGGACCAGTTGCCGTCGTACCAGAGCACCTCGCCGTCCTCGAAGGCCAATAGGTGGGTGCATACGCGGTCGAGGAACCAGCGATCGTGGCTTACCACGAGGGCGCAGCCGGCGAACTCGTCCAGGGCTTCTTCCAAGGCCCGCAGGGTGTTCACGTCCAGGTCGTTGGTGGGCTCGTCGAGGAGCAGCACGTTGGCGCCTTCCTTGAGCATGACGGCCAGGTTAAGCCGGTTGCGCTCGCCGCCTGATAGCACGCCCACCTTTTTCTGCTGATCGCCGCCTGAGAAGTTGAACCAGGAGCAGTAGGCTCGGCTGTTCACTTCCTTGCTGCCGCCGAGCTTGATGATATCGAGGCCGTCGGAAAGCTGTTCCCACACGGTCTTGTCGGGGTCCAGGCCCGCGCGCATCTGGTCGGCGTAGGCCAGTTTCACCGTATCGCCTAAGCGAACGGCGCCGGAGTCCGGCTTTTCCATGGCCGTTATGAGCTTGAAGAGGGTGGTCTTGCCGGCGCCGTTGGGGCCCACGATGCCCACCACAGCGCCCGGCGGTATGGTAAAATCCATGTCCTTGAACAGAAGCTTGTCGCCGTAGGCCTTGGTGAGCTTCTGCGCCTCTATGACCACCTGGCCTAAGCGCGGCCCGGCCGGTATTACCAGCTTGGTTTCGCGCACCTTCTCCCGTTCGCCGTCGGCCAGGAGTTTCTCGTACTGGCTTATGCGCGCCTTGCTCTTGGCGTGCCTGCCCTTGGGGCTCATGCGCACCCATTCAAGCTCGCGCTCGAGGGTCTTGGCGCGGGCGGAGTCGCCCTTTTCCTCCATGGCCAGGCGGTCCCGCTTCTGCTCG
>JBGSKZ010000537.1:0-5113 GCA_041741035.1 Treponematales bacterium | reverse complement strand
CTCGCCGCTGAGGGGCGGCACGATGTTGGGCATGGCCAGCACGCGGCCGAATTGCGAGGCGCTGCGGGCCGCGTAAGCCGCCAGGGCGGGACCCTGACGCAAGTGCGCGTGGAAATCGTCCGGAAGGGCTATGCTAAAGTCGGGCTCAGTCATTGAAGGCGAATTCCAGTATGGATACGTCGTCGGCGAAGTATTCTTTCGCCGACAGCGCGAGCACCGCGTCCACGATGCGCTTGATGGGAGAAAGGCAGGCGGGGGCCAAGGCGCATTCCCGGTGATGGGCAAGCAGGAGGTCTAGGAAGGCGGACCACTCCATGAGCTCGCCGTCCTTGGTACGCACTTCGAAGAGCCCGTCGCTGAACAGGAAGAGATGCGATCCCGGCTTTACGCTCACGCTGCGGTGCGTAAAGAGAGCCTCGTCGTCCACACCTATGATGGGGCCTTCGGCGACGAGTTCGTCTATGGCGCCGTCGGGCCTTACCAGCACGGCGGGCGGCGCGCCTCCCGTGGCGTAGACGAGGCTGCGGTCCGCCGGATCGTATACGCCGTACCAGATGGTAAAATACATATTGTTCTGGTCTTCGACCTTGAACGAGAGGTTGAGGCGATTGAGCACCGACCCCGGATTGCCGTAATCCACGCCGCCCAAGGCCATGGTCTTGAGCAGGTTCATGACCATCACCGAGAGCAGGGCCGCCTCGATGCCATGGCCGCTCACGTCGATGAGGAAAATTGCGAGCCTGCCGTCGTCGAGGCGCTGGTAGGAGAAACTATCGCCGCCGAGGCTGAGCGAGGGTATAAATTCCCAGTCGATGGCCAAATCAGCCCAACGGGCGCGTTTGGGCAGAAGGCTTCGCACATAGGCGGCGGCGTCCTTGAGTTCGGTGGCCAGGCGCGTTTGGGCCGCCGCCAGGCTCCGTAGGGCTTCCTGATTCTGGAGCTTGTATTCTTTTTTTTCCAGGATGTTGTTAATGCGCGCCTTGAGTATGGCGGGGTTGAAATCGCGCTGCAGGTAATCCTCGGCTCCCAGCTCCAGGCAGCGGGCCATGGACGCGGGGTCGTCGAGGGCGCTCACCACGATGACCGATAGCTCGTGCAGGGCTTTGTCTCCATGCACGATCTCAAGGAACTGAAAGCCGTTCATGCCCGGCATCATGACATCCAAAAGGGCTATGTCGAAGCTGGCTTGCCTGAGTATGTTGAACGCCTCCGGGCCATCGGCGGCCTGGCAAACGACGTGTCCCTGCCGTTCCAGGTGGCGCGTGAGCAGGTCGCGGTTGAATTGGTCATCGTCTATGACGAGTATGCGGCCCTTGAGGAGCGGAGCGCCTAGCGCCACGCTGTTCGCGCTCGGCGCGGCGTCGGGCACGTAGGCTCCGCGCTCCTCGCGTTCCTCGAGCAGGTCGACGAGGGAATTGATGGCGTCGTGTATCCTGCGCAAGTCGATATGCACCGCCGCCAAGGGCGGATTCTTATTCGGGCAGGCGCGCCTGGCGCCTTGAATGGCGTTTATAAGGTCATAGATGTGGGCGTAGGCTTCTTGCTTGAGGGCCTCCGCGCCCGCTTGATCGGATTGCCCGGCGCTTTGCGCCTTATCGCTTGGATCGAGGAATTCCAAGTAGTCGAGTATGGGCTTCCTGAGCCTCTGGGCGGCGCTTTGTACGGAGGCAAGCGTCGCCCCGCAGGCATTGTCGGCGCTGAGCTCCTGCGCGTCCGGCAGGAGTTCAGCGTAGCCTATCGCGTGGTTTAGGAAGGTGCGCGCTTCGTGCCGCAGGTGGGCGCGGGTGTCAGGATTGTTCGGCATGCTCCTCCGCGTATTTGCGGAATTCCTCTTCTGACATCTTGTCGGCGTACATCGGATACAGTGCCTCGACAAGCTCATCCAGGGTGGGGAATTTGGCGCCATCGAGCTTATAGGACATAGTTTATGCTCCCGGTTCTGTTTAGACCCTGGCTACATCCTAGTCGAAGCGAGTTTCTTTTTCAAGGAAGTTCCGCGGCGGAGCCGGTTCGGCGGACGACTCCATTGCCTTGTCGGGCGAGGCGGCTTATACTCGTTCGATGCTCGACAGAACCCGAACGATACAGCGGGCCGCGATGGTAAGCCTCCTCGGCAACGCCCTGCTAGCGGCCTCTAAGATAGCCGTCGGCCTTATCGCGGGATCCCTGGCCGTGCTTGGCGACGGCATCGATTCTTCTACCGACGTGGTCATATCCATCGTGGCGCTGGCGGCCGCGGCGGTCATCGCCAAGCCCTCAGACCGGGAGCATCCCTATGGACATGCCCGGGCCGAGACCACGGCCACGACCCTGCTCTCGTTCGTCATATTCTTCGCCGGGGCCCAGCTCTTCCTCTCCTCGCTTCACAACCTGCGGGAAGGAGGGGCGCGCGTCCTGCCCGGGGCGGCTGCCCTCTGGGTAACGGCCGCTTCCATAGCTGGCAAGCTTTTCCTGGCCTGGACCCAGTTTTCCTTGGGCAGGAAAACTTCGTCCTCCATGCTTATAGCGAACGGCACGAATATGCGCAACGACGTAATCATGTCCGCGGCCGTGCTTGGCGGCTTGGCGCTCGCCCATGTATTCAAGGAACCCCTGGTTGATATCGTGCTCGCCATGGCGGTGAGCCTGTGGGTAATGAAATCCGCCCTTGGAGTCTTTAGGGAAGCCAATGACGAGATCATGGACGGCAAGGCGGACACGGGGCTCTATAGGGCGGTCTTCGACGCGGTAAAATCGGTACGGGGCGCGGGCAACGCCCACCGGGTACGCGTGCGCAAGCTCGCCTCGCTCTACGATATAGACCTGGATATTGAAGTCGACGGCAGGAGCAGCGTAAGCAAGGCGCATGAAATCGCCCAGGCGGTGGAAGCGGCCATAAAAGAGCGCATAGACAATGTGTATGATATCGTCGTGCACGTGGAGCCGAAGGGCGAAGGCCAGCATGTCGAGCAATACGGCCTTACCGAGGGCTGCCTGGAATCCGACGGACAATGAAAAACGTTAATCCCGTAGCTATAATGCTGGAATAACATGGAACGATTCGTGGATTCGCTCGATATCTTTACCCTCCTCGTCGCCCTGAGCCTCGTCTACATAGGAAGCCTCGCGTTTTCGCTGGTCCTATATTTCGTGCGGAAGACCTTCGACGGCGCCAAGCATTGGCTGGCTGGCCAGGGCCTGCTGGCCTTTGGCATCATCGGCATGGCCGCTCAGTCCGCCTCGCTACCCTATGGCCTCTTATCCTTATCGAACGTGGCGCTCATAGGCAGCGCTCTCCTCCTTGGTCACGCGCTCTGGCGCTTCCGCGGCCAAACGCCCTTCCCGGTAGCCATGTACCTGATACTGCCCATGGCCTTCGTGGCTTGGTTCGCCATGGAAGAAGCGGGGGTGGCCCCGCGCATCGTGCTCTTCTCGGGCCTGCTTTGCCTGCTATCCTTGTGGGACGCGTATATCATCCTGCGCGACCAGACGAGCCGCTACCGCCTCGCGTCCATCGTGGCCTCGCTCTACTTCTTCGCCATCGCCTTAAGCGCCGGCCTTCGCGTCGTCACCACCGTAGCCGGGTCGCCGCCCATAACCATCTACGAGGAAGGCCGCATGAGCGCCTTCACCTACCTGATGGCCATACTGGTCGCGTTCTTCAACCTGTTCGGCTATTTTATCATGTCCGCGGTACGCAGCGAGGAGGAGCTCCATGAAACGGGAGACACCCTGCGCGAGCGAAACCGGAGGCTCTTAAGGCTGGTGTCCATGAAGGACGCCCTGATTTCGGTGCTCGGGCATGACCTGCGCGCCCCAATAAGCAGCGCGGCGCGCTATACGAGAAACCAGCTCCTCGAGTACGAGGGGGACTTGAACGGCAAAAGGGAAAATATCGCCACCTTGGCCGAGGGGCTCGACCGGGCCTCGCTGCTGCTGGAGAACCTGGTGGAGTGGGCGCGAAGCGAGTCGGGCAAGCTCGAGCTTAAGCCCGAACCGCTGGCCCTGGCCAAGGTAGTGGCGGACGCGGCCTCCGACGTGGCCTCCTCGGCCCAGGACAAGGGCATACTCATACGCATGCCGGTGGACGATGCATACGCGGCCGCGGATTCGCGCGCGGCCCTCACCGTGTTCAGGAACCTGCTGTCCAACGCGGTGAAGTATTCGAAGCCGGGCGGCAGCATAGGCGTGAGCCTGCGCTGCCTGGCCGACGGCCGCGCGCAGGCTTTCGTTGAAGACGATGGCGTAGGGCTGCGCCCCGAGCAGATAGACCGCATGTTCCTGCCCGGCCGCACGATATTGACGCTCGGCACGAACGGCGAACAGGGCACTGGCATGGGCCTCGCGCTCTGCAAGGCCTTCATGGAAGCCATGGGCGGAACTATAGAAGCGCAATCCTCCGAATCCGGCGGCGCGCGCTTCGTGCTCGAATTTCCCGGCCCTGATAGTCCGCCATCCAAGCGGTGAAAAAATTTCTCGCCGTATAAAAAATGCCCACATGCTCTTGCCCGGCGCAATAGGCTTTTTGGCATTCTTTTCGACGACTACACGACTCCCGCTAAAAAAAAGTAAAAAATAATTATAATTGGCAAATGCAATTAAACTCATAGTAATAGAAGCGAGCTAATAATTCATCGATTTGGCACGATTGTTGCTTTAGTGTATATGCCGAGAACATCGGACGCAGGCCTTTTGGCCGGCGACCCTAGGAACCCTAAGGAGTTCACTATGAAACGTATAGCAATCGTTATGATCATCGCCCTCATCGGCGTGGCCGCGGTATCCGCCCAGGGCTTCGGCATGATGGCCGGGCCGGCCCAGGTACAGACGGCGCAGGAAATCGTAAAGATCGACGGCAAGTTAAGCCTCGTTGAAGGCCACCCTGCCGTAGTTAGCGGCGGCAAGACCTATTTCGTACGCATACCGGGCATGCTCTATGGCTTCCTTGACAGCCTTAAGGAAGGCGCGGCCGTTAAGCTTGAGGGCTATGCCAGCGCGGTACCCCTCGCCTCGAACAGCTTCTTCTATCAGGCTACCAAGCTTACCGTGGGCGGCAAGGACTATGACCTGAGCCAGTACGCCGGCCGCGGCGGCATGATGGGCGCCCCCAATGCCGGACCCGCAGGCCGGGGCG
>JBGSKZ010000536.1:0-23039 GCA_041741035.1 Treponematales bacterium | reverse complement strand
CACTCCATTCGACAATAGCGCAACCGATTATCTTGAGAGCATGGACGTTCCAATTTACAAGATAGCGTCTTTTGAAATTACCGATATTCCATTAATAAAATACGTGGCGTCAAAAGGGAAGCCGATTATCTTGTCGACAGGCATCGCCGAGATAGGCGAAATATTTGAAGCTGTAGCAGCTTGCAGGAGCGTTGGCAACGAGGATATCACTTTACTAAAATGCACATCGAGCTATCCAGCGCCAATAGAAGAAGCAAACCTCGCTACTATGGTAAATATGGCTTCTACGTTTGGCGTTAAGATTGGATTGTCTGACCACACCTTAGGGGGCGATACGGCAATAGCCGCCGCAGCCCTTGGCGCATCAGTAATAGAAAAGCACTTCATCCTAGATCGAAAAATCGGCGGCCCTGATGCTTCCTTCTCAATGGAACCGATTGAATTCGCCGCGATGGTTAGGTCGATACGGAATGCGCGGAACGCGATCGGGAAGGTAAATTACCAATTGACAGAGAAACAACGCGCGGGAAGAAAGTTTGTGAGATCGCTTTTTGTTGTAGAAGATGTTTCCAAGGGAGAGGTATTCACTGAAAGGAACGTGCGCGTGATTAGGCCAGGAGATGGTATTGCACCTAAGTACATAAGCAAAGTATTTAGGTCTATTGCAACAAGAGACATTAAGCGTGGCGAACCATTGTTATTCGAGCATTGTAGCTTTATAAAATCTATAGAAACCAGTTCTAAAGAGTATTGAAGGTATGGATCGAAAAGGAAATATTGAAATATGAGGCTATCGAATATTCGAGAACGCATGCTGGGAATAATTCCCATCCATAGCCAGAGTTTTTTCAAGCATGCTCGAAATTACCTTGGAGGAGATGTTCTTTTTAAAGTGATTGGTCTTCTCACCGTACCAATATTCACTCGGATTTTGACAAAGACCGATTATGGCACTTTTGAGATTTTTAGCTCTATTGTTATGCTTGGTACAGTTTTAATTGGCCTAAACTTACATGGTTCAATTGTGCTGTATTATAACGAGAATAATTCCGACTTCACTTCTTTCCAATTTGGAATCATGGTATTTTCAATTGGCCTTGGAATACTGGAAATATCTCTTGCTTACATTTTCAAAAATACTCTCTCGGCACTTTTTGGAACAAGCTGGTATGTTTTGATTTGTGCACTGTTGGTATCTCTATTCCAGATACCATTTTCTTTTCATACATCTAGTCTCCAAGCTCGTCAACAGAGTGCGATATATGTTCGGGTGAACACCATAGTAAAACTGAGTATTGTCCCGTTGTCTATCCTATTTGTTTTGTTGTTAAAAGACAATAAGTATAGAGGCCAAATCGGCGCACAGCTTTTAATAAGTGGGATTGTTTTTGCGATAATAGTTGTTATTTACTTTAAGAAGTATCGGTGTAGGCTACGGTGGAATCAAATTAAATTTGCGCTACTGTTTGGCATTCCGTTGATTCCGCATACCTTGTCTGGGTTTATAAACCAGTTCTTTGATAAGATAATGATTAGTAAATCTGTTAATGTCGAGTATGCTGGAATTTATTCGCTTGCAGTTACCACTTCATCTGCAATACGCTTAATATCAATGTCTATGAATAAAGCTTGGGTCCCGGGATTTTATAAAAATATGAGTAATCATGAGTACTCGAAAATTCAGGTTGCTGCTATTGCATATTACCAGGTATTTATCATTATCTCGATTTTATTCCTTCTCTTTTTTAAAGAAGCATTTTATATACTTGTGGATAGAAAATTTGTGGAGGCTATTGAAATCATACCAATACTTATATTGTCTAATACTTATGGTCCTCTATATACTCTCTATGCGAATCATTCTTTCTATTGTAAAAAAACTTTGCTTATATCTATCTCGACATTAATGAGTGCACTTCTTAATGTTATTCTGAACTTAATATTCATTCCGCGATTTGGTTATTCCGCTGCTGCATATACAACACTAGTTTCAGTTGCAGGAAATTTTCTTTTCCATTATTTTGTTGCGCGTTTTGTTCTTCACTATGACACAATTAAGCTATTTTCTGTTTTAAAATACAATCTAGTAGCTGTTTTTGCAGTTGTTACTGTAATGATAATTCACGCATTAAACCTACAATATCTACTAGATCTTGGTTTGAGGGTGGGGTTAATGGTGATCATAGCTATAGTTCTTTTTGTCATTGTAAGGAGTGATCATTGGCGTATGAATCTTACTCAGCACTCTTGAATAAATTCTATATTGGGAATATAGAAAAACACCTGCAAGCGATTGCTTTGCGATCTGAGTATTCTGGCCTCCGGCCACAAATATCAAAAAAACTCTTATCACTCGTAGATCTTTGTCTCCCTTGGGCAGCTAGGAATAAGTTAAGAACGAACAAGGTTGTGATCTGTCCGAATGATCAATCAGTTTTTAAATCCGCTAAAAATTATATCCGTAAATATGAGTTGTTTAATCCAGAATCAGTAGTTTCAAGATATTCATTTGATCGTGATTATCATACTAAACTGCCCAAAATTGATAGTATTCGTTTGTGGTATAAGATGCTATGGCTAGCAGTTCAGTCGATTTTTGATTCTCGGGCTTCTACTGATGTATTTGTTTGTGCATATAGAATATTAAATACATTTCTAGGAGATCAAAAAAATATTAAGATTTATATTTATGGACGATTGTATCAGGTTGAATATTATATAGCGGCTTTACTCCTTTCCGAGGTTTGTGGTTTGCGAGTTACATACTTAATTGGCTCCGGAATTATCTATTCTAATAAGCGGTATACATATTTACCGAAAGTTGACATGGTGGCTGGTTCTATCGTTCAGGTTGAAGAAATAAGGTCACTGGAAAAGCAAAACTATTTTAATTCACGGAGTTTGCATAAGTGGGGTAGTATTAATGAAACAACAGACTCTACAGTAAAACATCGAACTTACGATATAGGTATTTATAGTAGTGGTGAGTGGGCGAGAAAAAACGGTCTGCTTCGTGAGAATGACATTAATAAGATAATCGCAGGTTTGCATTTAACCAATTCTCGATACAGAGTTTTTAGGTCTGTGATGGAACAAGTTGTTACAGAATTCTTTGGCTTACGGATCAAATTGTATATGCATCCGTTTGAGCGTTCATTATTTGCTAAGGGAATTATTCCTCCATATTATCACTTTTTACGAAATTGTGGTGTAGAAATTGATTCAGAGATGGGAGGATCAATAGAGAGAATTCATGAATGCTCTATAGGCATTTCACTTATTTCTACAATTATTTATGAGCGATGGGATTGTGGCTTAGGTGGATATATATATAATGACCCAGATGCTACAGAAAAGAATCGATTGTTTGACCCTGACTTTCTTGGTAAATTTTCATCATTTGTATATTCATCTCCTGAAGACTTGGTAAATAAGCTTAGGAAGGATAATAGAATTGAAAGAATACATTAAGGATATATTAGGAAACCTACCACTCTTTGGCCCATATTTTTGTGTAAGGTTTAAGAATCACAAACATCGTTTTAAATTTAGTTCATATTTGAAATACAGAATATTGCCACGAAAAAGTTTGTATTGGGAATGTGATCATCGTTCTGAAGTAACCGGAAAAAAAAACATTTTGGTAGGCATATCAGATTCTCCAGGAAAAAATGTTCCGGGTTGTTATTTCCAAGGGCGTAGTGGAATTATAACCGGTGGGTATAACTATTATGCGCCTAATGTATGTATCGTTTCAGAAAACCATGATATTAGAAATTTAACACGAGCGATTCCTAATCGCCCGATACTTATTGGTTCTTATAATTGGTTTGGATTCGGTTGCGTTGTTCTCCCTGGAATACAGATTGGCGATCATGTTGTAATTGGAGCGAATTCTGTTGTAACGAAAAACATTCCATCGTATTGCGTGGTTGCCGGTGTTCCTGCACGGATTATAAGGAAGCTGAACAAAGATGAATTTGAAAACTATAATGATTCTTACGAAGCATATGGCTTTATACCACTACATTCATTGGCTGGTCAGGCTATGAAGAAAAAAAGGCGACATGAACTTAGGGAATATGAAAGTAACTATGGACCCATACTTTCAGAGGAGCTACGCGAGGAATTGTCGAATGAATAATCCTAGCCTTGTTCTAATTGCCTTCAAGTATCCACCCTATTCTGGAGTAGGTGCATTTCGCTGGTCGAATTTGAGCAAGGAGTTGGCCGAACTTGGTTGGATTGTGCATGTTGTTACTGTGCAGTGGAATTGTAGATCTGATTCAAGTTTCCTTGATATACTCAATCATAAAAATATTATTATTCATATACTGCCTTCACTAGGTCCTCATCGCATGACTGAATGGCGTGCCTATGGGGGTGCTTTGGGCTTAGCTGTACGGATATTTCGGCGAATTGTAGAACGATTGCTTAGTCCATTTTATTATATTGATGTTGCCCAGCAATGGGGAAGAATTATGATACCATTCGTAAAAAATCTCCTTGTGACCACTGGGTGCAATGTGCTTGTTGCAACGGGGGCGCCATTTTCAGTGAATCATGCAGCTGCTCGAATTAAAACCGAACTTGGGGACCGGGTACGCCTAATACAGGATTTTCGGGATCCATGGAACGATCTTCCTTCATATGTTACAAGTTTTGGCTCGGCTAGGAGAAGGGCTAATTCTGAGAAAATGGAGCATGAATCTCTTGCATGTGCAGATGCCGTAATCACTGTTACCAAAGGTGTAGCCCGTCTCTTCCAGGAGCGGACGGAGCAAGTTGTTCAAGTAATTTATAACGGATATCCATCAAATCTAGTGAGCAAATTAAGAAATAGTCCAAAATTGCGTCCACTGATTCGGGTAGTCTATGCAGGTACTTTTTCACATGGGCGTGATAAGACATTCATAAAATTTCTATTGATGCTTCAAAATCAAAGGCTTTCTGGAAAAATAATTTTTGATATATATGGTGCCCCTTCCAAATTCCTTCGACAAGCAGTGCGCTCCTTGCAAAATCCTGATTCTGTTTCATTCCAGGACAGGGTGAATTATGAAAACCTTATGAATATAATCCCTGACTATGACTACGGTCTGCACCTAAATGGACGTTTATCGATCGATGCACTTTCCACAAAAATATTTGACTACCTGGCTGTTGGTATTCCTGTACTTTCAGTCAATTATGGCGATGAAATCCATGGTTTTCTTACAGAAAATGGGTTCGGTTACTCGGTCCGTCTTGATAATGGGCAGCAAGAGGTGGATCTTGCAGAATTGATTGAAAAGAAGCCTGTCCGACCAGACCCAGGAAGAGTCGCTGCTTTTTCATACCGCAATATTGCACTACAGTATATTAAGATTTTGGAAGGGGGTGGTATGTGAAACGCAAGATACTATTCATCTACGGCACCAGGCCTGAAGCTGTTAAAATGGCTCCGCTAATACAAGAGTTGCGAAAGCGATCAGAAGCCTTTGAAGTGCAAGTATGCCTAACAGGGCAACATCGTCATATGCTTGACCAAGTCAACTCGTTCTTCGGAATTTCTGGAGATCATGATCTTAATATAATGAGTCCGAATCAGACTTTGTTTGATATAACGTCCAGAGCGTTAATCGGCATAGGTGAAGTGCTCGCGAAAGTCAACCCTGACTTGGTGTTTGTCCAGGGAGATACTACGACCGTTCTAGCAGGGGCTTTGGCCGCATATTATCGGCAAATCAAAGTTGCACATCTCGAAGCTGGATTGCGTAGTGGGAATAAATATTCTCCGTTTCCTGAAGAAATAAATCGTAGCCTAACAGGGAGGATTGCTGATTTCCATTTCGCACCAACACCAATGGCACTTGCCAACCTTAATCGAGAACATGTTGGAGGAAAGACCTGGGTCGTCGGAAATACGGTTGTTGATGCGTTACTACTTGGTCTTGATATAATAAAAAAAACTGGATTTGAAGAGTCTATTTTAGAATTCTTATCCATTCAGATACCTGCGTTCAGAATTTTACATCAAAGAGTACTAGACGGTCGGGCACGTGTTGTTCTTGTGACCGGACATCGGCGTGAGAGTTTCGGGAAGCCATTCGAAAATATCTGCGATGCCATGCTTCGAATTGTAGATAACTATACAGATGTCGAGTTGGTTTATCCCGTACACCTAAATCCTAACGTTCGTGGTGTAGTTACCTCCAGGCTCGGATCATCTACAAGGATCCATTTAGTGGAACCACTGGATTATCCATACCTGATATGGTTTGAGAGTTTCTGTACCTTCATACTCACTGATTCTGGCGGGATACAGGAGGAAGGTCCTACTTTAGGCAAACCTGTCCTTGTAATGCGTGATGTCACCGAACGGATAGAAGGCATCGAGTCAGGTACTGCCTTATTAGTAGGTACGGACAGCGATCGAATTTTCACCGAAGCATCCAGGTTACTAAATGATCATGAACACTATATGCGTATGTCGATGGCAACAAATCCGTATGGTGACGGAACCACAAGTCGCCAAATCGCACAAATACTAGAGGATGAAAGAACATGGGAATAGGTATAGAAAGACAAACTATGAAGATTAAGAAGATTTGTATAATTGGATTAGGCTATATCGGCTTGCCTACTGCCGCTTTATTAGCTAATCGGGGATATTCAGTCCATGGAGTAGATATAAAAAAAGACGCCGTTGCAACTATAAATAGTGGGCGAATTCATATAGTAGAACCAGACCTTGATACATTTGTCAAAGCTGCAGTGGATTCAGGGCGACTTCAAGCCCACCTAGTCCCAGCTAGGGCAGATGTGTTCTTTATTTGCGTGCCGACGCCGTTCAAGCACGGAACAAGCAACTTTGATCCTGATATGACCTTCGTTGTCGATGCTGCTAGGAAGATTGCTCCATTCATCAGCAATGGGAATATTGTAATTCTTGAATCGACCTCTCCTGTAGGTGCAACACAAATGGTTGCTGATGTACTTGCGGCGGAAGGAGTAGATGTTTCACACTTGTATATAGCATACTGTCCTGAGAGAGTCTTGCCAGGTAAGATTATGATGGAACTGGTTGAAAATGATCGGATCGTCGGTGGATTGGATGACAGTTCAACAGAAATAGTTGCTAACTTTTATAAAACTTTCGTGAATGGAGAAGTCTTAAAAACTGACAGTAAAACAGCAGAGATGGCGAAACTAGTAGAAAATGCTAGTAGGGATGTCCAGATAGCTTTTGCCAACGAATTGTCTATGATCTGTGACAATCTTGGTATAGACGTATGGAACCTAATTAATATAGCTAACCACCATCCCAGGGTTAATATCTTAAGCCCTGGAACGGGTGTTGGGGGCCATTGCATAGCAGTGGATCCTTGGTTCATAGTATCGAAGAACCCTGATGAAGCAAGGATAATTAGGAAGGCTAGAGAAGTTAATAATTTTAAAACAGAATGGGTAATCAAAAAAATTAAAGAAAAAGTTAAGGTTTTGGGAAAACCTCGCGTTTCTTTCATGGGGATAGCATTCAAGCCAAATATCGATGATATGAGGGAATCTCCTGCACTCCGTGTGGTTGAGGCATTTGAAAAATCAGATTTGAAATTTCTAGTATGCGAACCAAATATAGCAAAAAGCGATCGATTCCAGCTGGTTTCTCCTGAACAAGCCATCGAAAATAGTGACCTTGTAATTTTTCTTGTTGGGCACCGGCAATTTATGGGGCTTGAACTAGCAGGGAAGGATATCCTTGACTTTTGTGGGGTGAGCAGATGAATATCGGAATGATCTTGTTGGGAACAAAATTTCCACCTGATATAAGAGTTCAAAAAGAAGTAGAAGTTTTATGTAAAAATAGCCATAAAATATCTTTGTTGACTGAACTACGGGGAGAATCAAGTTCCATTGATGATACATACATAAGTGGATTAAGGATTATAAGAAAAAAAATTGCATCGGAATCAATTTTTTATCGTTGGGTATCCTTCTCTTTTCTCACTCTCGCACATCATCGCCATATGACAGCAATAAGTGAATATCTGGAAGAAGAAAAACCAGATGCAATACATGTTCATGATTTTACTTTTTTACCAGCTGTGTTTAGAGCAATGTCAAAAATTGGTTTAACGATTCCTGTTATAGCAGATCTTCATGAGAATATGCCGGCTGCACTAGTCGCATATCGATCTGACCTTTCACCTATCATACGGATGATCAAAGCAATTTACTACAATTATGTGGTGTGGCGATATTGGGAACGCTACTATTTAAGGCAATGTAGCAAAGTATTGGTTGTAGTCCCTGAAGCAGCGATGCGATTAAAAAAATATGGAATACCAAATACGAAAATTGCGATAGTGAGTAACACTGAGAATGAAAAAACTTTCAATTTCAGTACAGATCTTGCTAATAAAGAGATATTAAATAGATATAGGGGTGAGTTTGTTATTACATATGTTGGAGGAATTGGACCGCATCGAGGTTTGAAAACAGTTTTCAAAGCAGCATATAGAATATTTCATAATATTACTAACTTGCGAATCCTTGTCGTTGGTGCAAAAAGTGATGATGAGCAACTGATAATGAAGTATATTAAGAAATATAGCCTTAATAGCTATAGAGACAAAATCGATATTATCAAGTGGGTTCCATTTAATGATGTAAATAGCTACATTTTAGCTAGTACTGTATGTCTAGTTCCTCATGAGAATTTCGAGCATACTCAGACTACAATACCACATAAGCTATTTCAGTATATGATATGTGGAAAACCGGTGTTGGTCAGTGATTGTGCCCCGTTGAAACGTGTCATAGGTGAAAATATGGCTGGATATGTATTTAAAGCTGGTGACAGTGATGACTTTGCTAGAGCTTGCCTTCATATATATAATAATCCCCAGGAAATGGAGTGTTTTGCAAAGAAAGGTAGAGAAATTGCACTTGTTGATTATTCTTGGAGTAAAGATGCTGAATCGCTATTAGAAGTTTACCGAGACTTAGCACCTCAGTATTAATTGGTCAGAGTACAGTTTGATATATTGGTTGAAAGTCAATTATTTTGTTGTAAAATGTATTAGCGATGCTTTTGCTCACTATTATCAATAGGTGACAACATGAAAATTATTCATATTTCTTCTGCACATAATCGTTATGACTCTCGTATATTTCGTAAGGAATGCCGTTCATTGGCAAAGTCTGGATTTAATGTAATTCTAATTGTTGCTGATGGATTACCTGATGAGGTTGCTGACGGTGTCATAATACGGAGTATTAAACGAGCTCCAAATCGAATATCAAGAATAATATATAGTTCACATAACTTGTTTCAAGTTGTTATGAAAATAGATGCTGACTTTTATCATATCCACGATCCAGAACTTCTTCCTTTGGGATTACGATTGAAGCATAGAGGGAAACGAGTTGTTTTCGACTCTCATGAAGATGTACCTAGACAACTGTTGACCAAACCATATTTGCCTAAATATCTATTGCGCTTCATTAGCTTTTGTTATTCTGTTTTTGAACGATATGCTTTCAAGCGGTTAAATTGTTTGGTTACGGTCACTGAAACTATTTATCGGCGATTGTCAAACGTCAATTCAAATACATTTCTTGTAAGAAATTACCCTGTAATAGAAGCTAGATTAGCAGTCTCAGACTATGAAAAAAGGGAATTACTTATAGCATATATTGGTAGTATCAGTGAGATCCGTGGAATTTGGGAGATGCTCGATGCTTTATCAATAGTTAAAACAAATACCAAGTTGTTGTTGGCTGGCTCTTGGTCTCCACCGAGATTATTGCTTGATGTCCGTTCTTCTCCTGGATGGAATAATATTGAATTTAGAGGAGAATTAGATAATGCAAATATTAATTTACTTCTTGACCAGGTGCGTATTGGTCTAGTGCTACTACATCCAACTCCAAGTTATATGGATTCGCTTCCAATTAAGTTGTTCGAATATATGGCTGCGGGAATACCAGTAATTGCTTCAAATTTTCCATTATGGAAAGAAATTGTAGTTACAAATAATTGTGGCCTTTGTGTTGATCCACTAAAACCAGATATGATTGCAAACGCAATAGACTGGATGATTGCTAATCCATCCTTAGCAGAAGAGATGGGGGAAAATGGGCGATTAGCTGTTGAAAAACAATATAATTGGTCTAGTGAGATAGGTGTTCTAGAATCGATATATAAGGCTATTGGTAAATGAAAATTCTTTGCCTCAACCACTATGCTGGTTCCCCGCTCCATGGGATGGAATTTCGACCATATCATCTGGCCAAGGAATGGGTTGCCACAGGCCATCGGGTCACTATACTGGCGGCGTCATTTTCTCATCTTCGCCATAGTCAGCCAATCGCCAATACAGCGCTGACAATAGAGATGATTGACGGTATCCGCTATGTATGGCTAGAGACGCCTCAATACGATGGGAATGGGAGCGGGCGCATCAGAAATATGCTTACTTTCCTCTGGCGGCTGAGGAATTTCCATAACAAGATTTTCGATGAGGAATTTGACGTAGTAATTGCTTCCTCTACTTATCCCTATGACAATTATATAGCCGCTAATTTGGCTAGACGATGGGACTCGATACATATCTACGAAGTGCATGACCTCTGGCCGCTTTCTCCGATGGAATTAGGCGGCTACTCAAAATGGCATCCCTTTATAGTCGCAACGCAAGCGGCAGAGAATTATGCCTATCGGCATTGCGATGCGGTCGTGTCGCTACTTCCGGCGGCTAAAGCATATATGGAATCGCATGGATTAGCGCCTGGTAAATTCCACTGCCTACCTAACGGTATAGTTCTCTCCGACTGGGAGAAGGGTGAAGACCTACCTAAGGCCGTAGCAAAAGCGATCGAACAATTCCGGGAGGGGAGATTCCTCCTTGGCTACGCCGGCGGGCATGGCCTCTCTAATGCCCTGGATAGTCTTTTGTTGGCCGCCCGCCAAACGCCTGAGTGTGGTTTCATACTCGTCGGAAAGGGCCCTGAAAAGGAACGGCTACGGGTACAGGTCACAGACCTGGATAACGTACTCTTCATTGAGCCGATACCGAAATCCTGCATTCCCGCTTTTCTTCAAAGGATGGATGCTTTATATTTGGGGTGGAACCGCTCTCCCCTTTATCAATACGGTATCTCCCCAAATAAGCTTTTTGACTACATGATGAGTGCTAAGCCGGTTGTGCACGCTGTAGACGCTGGCAACGACCCTTGCGTAGACGCGAGATGCGGCATTAGCGTCCCGCCCGAGGATTCGGAAGAGATAGCTGCCGCAGTTCGCCGGCTTGCCGCAATGTCGCCTGCCGAACGAGAGGATATGGGAAAACGTGGGCATGACTATGTCGTGGCCAATCACGATTACCGCGTCCTAGCGGCGCGGTTTGTAGATGTGATGCAGGAAGCTATAGATAAGAAGCGTTCGGCGAGCAAGCGATTCCCTAAAGGCAAGGAGTGACCCATGGACTGGAAAGTGCAGCTCTTTAAATTGAATTACGACCAGCGCGAGATAGACGCCGCGGTCGACACCCTCAAGTCTGGCTGGCTTACTATGGGCCAAAAGACCATAGACTTTGAAGAGGCCTTTGCAGTCGAACTTGGCCAGGGATCCCATTGCGTGGCCGTGGCCAATGGTACGGCTGCCTTACATATAGCCGTGCTCGCCGCGGGAGTAAAACCAGGGGACGAGGTAATCGTACCGTCGCTTACCTTCATAGCCGATCTCAATGCGGTGCGTGTATCCGGAGCCGAGGCCGTGCTCGCCGATATCACCTCCAAGTCGGACTGGTCCATGGATCCTGCCGATATAGAGCGCAAGATAAATAAGAAGACCAAAGCCGTTATGATTGTTCACTACGCTGGGTATGCCTGCGATATGGACGCTATTGTGGCTGTATGTAAGAAACACAAACTGCCGCTTATTGAGGATTGCGCGCATGCTCCCGGGGGGGAATACAAGGGGCGCAAGCTTGGTACCTTTGGGGAATTATCCGCGTGGAGCTTTTTCTCAAACAAGAACTTGGCCGTAGGCGAGGGCGGCATGGTCGTCACCCGCGACCCCTCACTTTACCAGAGTTGCAAGAATCTGCGCTCGCACGGTATGACCGTGGCAAGCTTTGATCGCATGAAGGGCCGCGCCGTATCCTATGACGTGATGGAGCCCGGTTTTAATTACCGCATGGATGAATTGCGATCGGCTCTAGGCCTCGTGCAATTAGGGAAACTACATGCCTCAAACAAGCGGCGGAGCGAATTGACCGCGCGCTATTTTAAGCGCCTCGACGCGATGGCGGGCATATCTGTACCCTTTAGGCATTTTGATCGAGGCCTGCCTACCTATCATATAATGCCCATACTGCTCTCAGAGGGCATAGACCGCATGAAGGTCGTCGAGTCCATGAAGGAAGACGGCATACAGACGAGTATACACTATCCTTCCATTCAGGGTTTTACCGCGTATAAGGGCCGGGTGGGCCCCACGCCTCTTTCTCAGTATGTATCGGAGCATGAATTGACTCTTCCCATCTATCCTACTATGAGTGATGCCGAGGTGGATTTAGTGTGCGACGCCCTTGAACGGGCATTGAGCAGTAAAGAATAGTATTGGACAGGATAACAAGATGTTCAGGATTATCAGGATATAAGTCTTTTAAATAAAACCCTATTCCTGTAAATCCTGCTAATCCTGTCTAAATTTCGCCTTTATTTATAGAGTGGAGCTTTATGGATATAATTCTAGACCTTATCGGCCGCGATAAAGAACTATTCGAGGCGGACTTGGTTACCAATGAGCTCGAATTGGCGGGCCTGGTCGCCAGCTCGCGCTTTCTTGTCATAGGAGGCGCGGGCTCTATAGGGCAGGCAGTCACGAGGGAGATATTTAGGCGAAATCCCAAATTACTCCATGTCGTGGATATATCTGAAAACAACATGGTGGAATTGGTACGCGACCTTCGTTCCTCTTTGGGCTATATTGACGGGGAATTCGCCACCTTCGCCATCGACGCCAGCGGCGCTATCTTCGAAGCGTTCATGGCCGCTGGGCCGGGGTATGACTACGTATTGAACTTATCAGCGCTCAAGCATGTGCGGAGCGAAAAAGACCCGTACACCTTGATGCGCATGGTCGACGTTAATATATTGAATATCGATATGGTTATGGGCCAAGCACTGGAACGAGGAGCGCGTAAGTTTTTCTGCGTATCCACTGACAAGGCCGCCAATCCAGTCAATATGATGGGCGCGAGCAAGCGCATCATGGAAATGTTTCTTATGCGACGGAGCCTTGAGCTGCCCGTGTCTACGGCTCGCTTCGCTAATGTGGCTTTTTCAGACGGTAGCCTACTCTATGGTTTTAACCGCCGAATCGAGAAAGAACAGCCCTTAGCTGCGCCAAATGATGTGCGCCGCTACTTCGTCACGCCAAAGGAATCCGGGGAGCTTTGCCTTATGTCTTGCCTGCTCGGAGAGAATAGGGATCTCTTCTTTCCTAAGCTAGACGGAGAATTGAACCTTATCACCTTTAGCGGCATAGCCGGACGATATCTTCAGCGCCTTGGCTATGAGCCCGTAGAGTGCGCCAGCGAGGACGAAGCCCGCGCTAAAGTGCCCGAATTGAAGCCCCTACGCAAATGGCCCGTCTATTTCTTCAAGAGCGACACGACGGGAGAAAAAGACTTTGAGGAATTTTATACGAGCGCTGAGCGTTTGGACCTAAGCCGATTCTCGTCTATAGGTGTCATTCAAAATGACGCGGCCTTCGATGATGGGAAGATCAAAGAATTCGAGAGAGCTATAGAAGTTTTTAAAAAGCGGGGTTCCTGGTCTCGATCCGATCTTATCGGGCTATTCAATGACACGATACCTGAGTTCAATCATATGGAAACGGGCAAGTTTTTAGACGGGAGGATGTAGGTGACGCGAATTTTCGACCTATTACTGTCCGGCATCGCCATCGTAATCCTTTTACCCTTTATGCTCCCCGTCATGCTGGGCTTGAAGCTCAGTGGAGAGCACTATATTTTCTATCTGCAAACGCGAGTAGGCAGAGGCAACAAAGATTTTAAGGTGATTAAATTCGCCACGATGCTCAAGGATAGTCCTAACCTCCCCGGTGGCGTGCTAACGCAGAAGAATGACCCTCGCATTCTGCCCATGGGCAATTTCCTTCGCAAGACCAAAATCAATGAGTTGCCCCAGCTTATCAATATCTTCCTTGGGCAGATGAGCTTCGTCGGGCCACGGCCGCAGGCGCGACGACACTACGAGCTTTATTCCTCCGAAGTGCGCGCCCGCATCGACGCAATACGACCGGGCCTAACCGGCATAGGCTCCGTCGTCTTCCATGACGAGGAGACGCTGCTGGACAAGGTTACAGGGGATAGGGATGCCTTCCATGACGGCGTGATAGCCCCGTATAAAGGAGCATTGGAACTCTGGTATACGAATAACCGCTCGCTTAAGGCTTACTTTATTATTATTATGCTTACCGCTTGGTTGGTTATCAAGCCCGATAGCGATGCTTGGAAAAGGCTACTTCCCGGCTTGCCTCCGGCCCCGAAGGAACTATCCGCGTTGTTAGGGGTTAACGAATGACTTTCCTTGTAGATTTCATCATAGCCTTTACCCTCGCAGCGCTCCTCATACCCATCATCCTGCGGGTGGCGCATAAGCGGGAATTGTTCGACAGGGTCGACGCCCGCAAGATACACACGGGGAGTATACCGCGGCTTGGCGGCATAGGCATGTTCTGGGGTTTCTTAATGGCCGTTTTGGCTACTGTGATACTTGCTCGGCTGCGCCATGGCGAAGCCTTCCCCGGCGGCCGCTTTTGGATATTGCTGGCGGCCGGATCGGGCTTTCACGCTTTGGGCTTAGTTGACGACATGAAGCCGCTAGGCGGCAGGATTAAACTTCTTGCCCAAGTAGCGCTCGCTTCTCTTATGGTAGCCGCCGGATATTATTTTAAGGCATTGGAGCTACCCGGCCTGCTAGGTAGGGTTGAGTTAGGCTGGTTTGGACCATTTATAGGTATTCTGTGGATAGTCGGCATAGCCAATGCCGTGAACCTTTTGGACGGCATGGATGGCATGGCCGGGGGCGTATCCTTCATAGGATTAGGGATTTGGGCGGCGTACTATCTTAAGAGTGGACAATATCTACCTACGATCGTGGCAATAGCCGGCGCCGGGGCCGCCTTAGGCTTTCTATTCTTTAATTTTCCCCCCGCGAATATTTTTATGGGGGATTCTGGTAGCCTTTTTCTCGGATTTTTGTTGGCCTCCATGCCGCTCTTGGGAAAGATGGAAGCCCAACCCGCTATAGGCTTACTCGCTGGGATTACGATTTGCCTCTTGCCCGTGCTCGATACCCTGGCCGCTATTATGCGCCGCTGGCGCTGGAAGGTTTCCTTCTTTACGCCTGATAAATACCATCTGCACCATAAACTCCTCGATTTAGGTTTTAGCAATAGGCAGATACTTGCGTATATATATAGCGCCTGCGCTATACTTGGCGCTACGGTTCTGGCATCCGTCTATGTCGATGAGCGCTTGGGAACACTCCTCATGCTTGGCAGTTGGTTTTTGGGTGGTCTCCTTTTTATCGTCCTGCATTTCATTAAAGAGAAAAATGAGCGTCAGCGCTTAATGCCTTCGGGCGGATCCGAGAACATCGAATGACCTTAAGCTTAAAGAGTGTCTATCAGGGCTATATAAAGAACTTCCTTGCGTTGTATGCCTTTCTGTCGGGCTTCGTATTCTTTGAGCCTTCCTTGGCCGAATACGCGTTCCTGCTGGCTTTCCCGGGCTTGCTCCTAGCCTGGCGCTTTAGCCGCCGCGCGCTCATCCTAGCCTTATTGCTCTTCGTGCCGGCGCTGCTCTCCGCCGCCTACGGATACTTGAAGTTCGGGAACCTGAACGTCCGCTTCCTCGCCATCGACCTATACCTGTTCTCGCTGTTCATAGTTGGGCAAGGCGCGTTCCGCGTGGATGAAGGCGAGCGTAAGCGTCTCATGGCCCGCATTGCCGGGGCTATGGCTTTAGCTTCTATCATAGGCTTGCTCTTTGGCCTCTTTATATACTTAAGGCTCATAGATATGCCGGGCATGCGCATAGTCTACGTCAATAGGCTCTACGGCTTTTTTAAGGACACGAATGTCTTTGCTTCGTATATGCTCATTCCTTTCTTTTATTACGCGCAACGCTTCTTCGATACGCCGAGTTTACGCAAGGCCCTGCCTGCCGCCGCGTTGTGCATAGCCATGAGCGTGGGCATATTGCTTAGCTTCTCGCGGGCGGCTTGGCTTGCCTATGGCGTAGGCCTCTTGATACTTATCGTCCGCGCTGCCTTCTCTTCTAATAAGTCGATACGGTTTAAAGCCCTGGCCTTTATCCTTCTGTTCGGCCTGGCCATCGCCGCCCTGCTATCCGGAACGCTGAAGATAGGCGAATTCGATATTGGCTCGATCATACAATCCCGGCTAGGATTGCTTGGTTATGACGCGAAGCGTTTTAACGCGCAGGCGAAAGCATTTGATATGCTACAGGATTCGCCGGTATTTGGCGTTGGGCCGGGTAATTATGAAAAGTACTCGAAGCTGTCGGCACATAGCCTATACCATCGTATTCTAGGCGAACGCGGTTTTGTTGGCACATTGTCCCTCATCTCCTTTGCTATCATGATTATTCTATCCCTTCGGAAAAAAAGGTTAGAGGCTTTCCTTCTTGCTTTAATACTTGGCTTGCTACTTGAGTCGTTCTTTATCGACACACTCCATTGGAGGCATTTCTGGTTGATCCTTATTTTGATTTTGGGCAAGTCCGATCTGTCAGGAAAATAACTTTAGTGACTTGATAAGAGTTAACGGTCTATCTTTTCCAGTTGTAAAAATTATTTTCAACCATGAACCTATAGGCTTGATACCCAATCTTATGTTTTTGGAGAAATCAATGTACACCATCGCCCTTATAGGCTGCGGCCGTATCAGCTTCAAGCACATCGAGGCGTTCGTAAAGAATGCGGATCGTCTCAAACTGATAGCCGCCTGCGACCCGAGACTGGAGCGCGCGCAAGCTAAGGCGGCTGACTATAAAAAAGCGTTGCCAAGCGCCGATGAACCTAAAACCTACGCGGATTATCGCGACATGCTTGCCGAGCTTAAGCCCGACATCGTTACCATTGCAACTGAGTCAGGCTATCACCCGGCAGTCGCGATCGATTGCCTGCGCGCCGGCGCCCATGTAATCGTAGAGAAGCCGATGGCCCTTTCCACGGCGGACGCTAAGGCTATGAACGAAGCGGCTAAGGCAGCCGGGAAGAAGATAGCGGTCTGCTTCCAGAACCGCTTTAACGCACCGGTGCGTAAGCTCCGCGACGCGAAAGAGGCGGGACGTTTCGGCCGCATGATGCATGGCATGGTGCAGGTGCGCTGGAACCGCAACGAGGGTTACTACGCCGAGGCTCCCTGGCGCGGAACTTGGGAGTTGGATGGCGGCACGCTCATGAACCAGTGCACGCATGGCATAGATCTGCTCCAATGGATGATGGGCGAGGATGCCGTACGAGTGCAGGCGCAGACCCGGCGCTTCCTGCGGCCCATAGAGGCCGAGGATTTCGGCTGCGCCATCGTCGAATTCAAAAGTGGCGCTGTGGGCATCATAGAAGGCACCGCTGACGTCTACCCCACCAACCTGAACGAGACTCTATCGTTGTTCGGAGAGAAGGGCAGCGTCATTATAGGCGGCCTAGCCGTTAATAAGATAGAAACCTGGCGCTTCGCGGATGCTAGCGCCGTGGGCGATACCGAGGATAAAGTCCTTAATCCCGACGAGAAGGACCCGCCCACCGTGTACGGCTTCGGCCATGAAGCCTTGTTCAAAGATTTCGTCGATGCCATTGAACAGGATAGGGAACCGCTGGTATCCGGCGAGCGCGGCAAGAAAGCCCTTGAAATCATTTTGGCCATCTACAAGAGCCAGAAGACCGGCCTACCGGTAGACCTGCCCTGCGACTTTTCAACTTTAGAAATGAAGGGAACTTTTTAAAGTAATTAGGACAGGATAACAGGATTTCCAGGATTAAGAATAAGAAATGGGAATAGGACAGGATAACAGGATCTTCAGGATTAACAGGAGAGATAGGGATTATTATGATTGAGGATGCGCTGACGGAAAAAATTATTGGAAGCGCATACAAAGTCTATAATGCTTTGGGGTCTGGTTTTTTAGAAAGCGTCTATAAGAAGGCGCTACTTATAGAACTCAGGGCCGCGGGCTTACTGGCTCTTGAAGAGAGCCCGATCGATGTTTTCTATCAATCGCAGCTCGTAGGCTCCTTCTTTGCCGATATAGTTGTTAACGACGAAGTTATCGTTGAGCTAAAGGCCATTGACGCTCTGTATAAGGTTCATGAAATTCAACTCGTTAATTACCTAAAAGCTACGGGAATCTCCGTAGGATTACTGATTAACTTTGGACCAAACAATCTACAAATCAAACGCAAATACAAAGATCCTGTACATCCTGAAAATCCTGTTATCCTGTCTGGCAATAACAGCTTTTAGGTACAAGCCTGTCTGATAATCTTGGGCATCCCTGCTCTTTAAAAAAACCGCAAATACAAAGATCCTGTACATCCTGATAATCCTGTTATCCTGTCTGACTTAAATTCTATGTAGGAGCAAATAATGACCGTACCGTTTTATACTTCGACGCGGGAATACCAGGCCCATAAGGGCGAGTTCGATGCCGCTGTGCAAGGCGTCATGTCGCGTGGCGACTTTATCTTGGGCGGAGAGGTGGCCGAGTTCGAGAAAGAAGCGGCCGCGTATCTTGGGGCTAAGCACGCGGTGGGCGTGGCCTCAGGGTCGGACGCTTTGACCCTGGGCGCCGATATACTAGGCTATAAGAACGGGGCGGAAGTCCTAACTCCCACCTTCACGTTCTTTGCCAGTACCTCCTGCGTGGCCCGCTTGGGCGGCAAGCCTGTCCTCGTCGACATGGACGAGGAAACCCTTAATATGAGCCTGGAAGACGCGGGCAAAAAGCTTACCAAGAAGACCAAGGGAATCATCCCCGTACATTTGTTCCTGCAGCCCACGCCCATGCAAGGCGTCATGGACCTGGCCAAGGCCAATGGCCTGTCGGTACTGGAAGACGCCGCCGAGGGCTGGGGCATGGAAAGCCTCGTGGACGGCGCTTGGCGCAAGGCCGGCACTATAGGCGCTATGGGCATCTATTCGTTCTTTCCTACCAAGACCCTAGGCGCTTATGGCGACGCGGGCCTTATGGTCACGGATGACGATGGGCTCTACGCAAAGCTAAAGAGCTACCGCGTGCATGGCTCGTCGGTTAAGTACCAGCATGACTACATAGGCTACAATTCGCGCCTCGATACCATGCAGGCGGCCATACTGCGCGTAAAGCTCAAGTCCACCAAGGAAGCCATAGCCGCCAGGGCCGCCCACGCCGCTCATTACACGCAGCGCCTGTCCGGCATACCCGGGCTGCGCATACCCGGCGTGCGGGACGACGCCAAGCCCGTATACTACGTGTACAACATACTCGTGCCCAATCGCGACGGCCTGGCCGAGCGCTTTAAGGAAAAGGGCATAGGCTATTCCATTTATTACCCCAAGCCCCTGCATCTGCAGAGTTGCTTTTCCTACCTGGGCTACAAGGAAGGCGACTTCCCCGTAGCGGAGCGGGTATCCAAAGAGATAATAGCCCTGCCTATGTATCCTGAGCTTAAAGCCGACGAGATAGACTATATCTGCGATGCTATAGGGTCGTTCTATAAATGATTCATATTATGACGGTAGTGGGGGCCAGGCCGCAGTTCGTAAAGGCGGCGGTGCTGAGCCGCCTTATACGTGACGGGGAATACGCTGGCCGCGCGCGGGAAACCCTGGTGCATACCGGGCAGCACTATGACGAAAACATGTCCGAGGTATTCTTTCGCGATATGGAGATTCCGAAGCCCGACCTTAACCTAAACGTGGGCTCGGGCGGACACGGCGCCATGACGGGCAAGATGCTCGCGGGTATCGAAGAATTAATCCTTGAGCGCAAGCCTGACCTCTTGCTCGTGTACGGCGATACCAATTCCACGCTTGCCGGCGCCTTGGCCGCTTCCAAGCTGCACGTGCCCGTAGCCCATGTGGAAGCCGGCCTTCGCTCCTATATGATGGCCATGCCAGAGGAACAGAATCGCAGGCTAGCCGATCAGCTTTCTTCCTGGCTCTTCTGCCCCACCGAGGCAGCGGTCAGGAACCTTTCCAAAGAGGGCATAGTCGACTCCGGCGCGGGCAGGGCTAATCCCGATGCCAAGGCGGTATTGATGTCAGGCGATATCATGCTTGACGCCTCTCTGTATTACCGAAAAAAGGCCAAAAAAAGGCCCGGCCTGGCCCTACCGGCCTTGCCGAAGGACTTCTATTTGCTGACGATGCACCGGGCGGAGAACACCGACGACCCCGCGCGCCTAGGCGCCATCGTGGCGGCAATAAACGCGGTGCCGGAGCGCAAGGCGGTGTGCCCCCTGCATCCGCGCACGCGCAAGCTCTTATCAGCGCAGGGCCTGTCTTTCGGGCCGCACGTTACCCTGCTCGACCCGGTGGGCTATTACGAAATGCTATTTCTCGAGGATGCCTGTTCGTTCGTGCTTACCGATTCAGGCGGCGTGCAGAAAGAGGCGTATTTCTTCAAGAAACCCTGCATTACCCTCCGCGATTCCACTGAATGGGTCGAGCTGGTGGATTGCGGCTGGAATACCCTGGTTGGCGCCGACCGTGTCGCTATTGAGGCGGCACTGCGAACGCCAAGCGCGCCGGAACGCTATCCCGCGCTCTATGGCGATGGCGGGGCGGGGCGAGCGATACTCGACGCGCTCATTTAATCTCATCAGGCAAGCATAGCTAAGCGAAAGGCTAATATGGCACACACTGAAATCATAGCCGTGCCCTGCGAGGGCGGCCAATATAAGAAGCACGAATCTGCTTATGTGGACGAAGGCGCGATTATCGGCGCCGATACGCGCGTATGGCACTTTTGCCATATTATGCCCGGCGCCCGCATAGGGTCGCGTTGCTCCATAGGGCAAAACGTCAATATAGGAAGCAAGGCCGTGCTGGGTAACGGCGTTAAAGTGCAGAATAACGTTTCCATCTACGATGACGTAATTATAGAGGACGACGTGTTCTGCGGCCCCTCCATGGTGTTTACCAACGTGATCAATCCCCGCGCCTTCGTGGAGCGCAAGCACGAGTATAGGCGCACGCTGGTAAAGAAAGGCGCCGCCATCGGGGCCAATGCCACCATCGTATGCGGCAGTAGCTTGGGCGAGTACTGCTTCGTGGGTGCCGGCAGCGTAGTCACGAAGGACGTACCGGCCTACGCCATGGTGTACGGGAGCCCGGCCAGGCAGCAAGGCTGGGTGTGCAAATGCGGGGTAAAGCTTGACGGGCTATTCGCCTGCCCCGAATGCGGGAAGAAATACGAAGAAACCGCGCAAGGACTACAAGAAATTTAGACAGGATAACAGGATCAGCAGGATTAACAGGATAAAAAAGTAATTAGGACAGGATGAACAGGATGATTAGGATTGACAGGATAGATTGATATATTAGGATAAGGCTGAGTGTATAAAACAAGAGTGCTTTGACAAATGATTTTTAAGACAATATTCCCAAGCCGAAAATATACCGATTTATATCTCCCTGAAAAAAGGAGGATGAGATGAGTGAACAAGAAAGAGAATTCCTTGAGTCCATTTAAGCTGACGAATGGAAAAGTATAAAGGATAAGGCTTCGCTTGTTACTGAACTCAAAGCGGCCGCGGCCAATACTATGCTTAAGGATCAGCGGATGAATATAAGGATAGGGAAAAAGGATCTAGATGGAATAAAGACGAAAGCGCTAGAAGAAGGAATCCCCTATCAAACCTTAGTAGCCAGCATTATCCATAAATATGTTAATGGAAAACTAAAAGAAGTCATTTAAGCTCACTTTTCGGAAAAATGAGGAAAAATATAATTAAGACAGGATAACAGGATGGGCAGGATTTACAGGAATGGTTGAATAGAGAATTAGGACAAGATTAACAGGATGTACAAGATAGACAAGATGTAGGGAAATAAAGGGCTGAAAAGGCATACCTATTCCTTTTCCCGGCTAATGCCAGATCGATTTTTGCTTTCTATATCCTGTTCCTCGTGTAAATCTTGTTTGCACGACACTTTCGGCGCGAGGATAAAAAATGGCTTGATTATGTATGCATATTGAAGCATAATTGCATACAGGGGGAAGATATGCCTTTACTTCAAGTGAGAGATATGCCTGAAGACTTGTATAAGACTTTAGCAGAAATTGCGGAGCAAGATAATCGTAGCATCGCGCAAGAAACCATAGTTTTATTAAAGAGAGCCTTAAACTTCAAGGAAAGTAGACAATCTCGCAGGAAACGAATTCTCGCTGAGATTCATAACAATCCTATAAAGGATGTAGAAGCATTGCCAGATCCAGCAGTTCTCATTCGCGAGGATCGTGAAAGATGACAGTAGTTCTAGACGCTAGCGCAGGGATCGAAATAGGATTAGGAAGAGATAATTCACAGATTTACAAAGAATCCTTAGAGCAAGCTTCGAAGGTTATTTCGTCAGATTTATATAAGGCAGAAGTCACCAATGTATTGTGGAAGTATGTAAAGGCAAAATTTTTAACTAAAGATGTCGCACTACAAAGACTTCAATATTGCCTTAATCTGGTCGATGAATACCTGGATATTTCAGATAATAATCAAGAATCGCTCATTGAGAGTATTCGAATAGATCATTCTGTTTATGATGTACTCTATTTGACGATAGCTAGGCGAAACGGAGCGATTTTAATAACACAGTGAACCGCCCCGGGTTTACCGGAGTACGATTTATGTGAGTCCGGCTCCTACGGCCAGACCTTTTCGCTCAGTATAATATGCCTTCTCAAACTCTGCTGGGGGAATATTTCCAATGGGTTCAAGGAGTCGACGATTATTGA
>JBGSKZ010000535.1:0-1990 GCA_041741035.1 Treponematales bacterium | reverse complement strand
TACGCCAAGCCTGCGCCGCGTCCTCTACCTGCTAAGCCCGTCGCGCTGCCAGGGCCTGACCTTGAGCGCGGCCCTGGCGCTTGCCCTGCTAAAGGCTTCGCCCCTCTTGCTCTCCGCCTTGCTTAGCGCCCTGTTTAGCGCCATCGCGTAGGCCGCTCGGAACATAGACGCCGCCTGTTAGCGCCGCGCCGCCTAAGCGCCGCTCCCCCTAAGCGCAAGCGCCTTCCGCTGCCTCGATGCATAAAAAACGGCCGGTCCCAAAGGACCGGCCGCTATCGAGCACTATTTTTTAACGACTTAGGCCCATTTTACCAGGCCGGGCAGGTAGGGATGCACCAGGTTTGGATGCTTGGGCAGCACGCGCACGGCGTAGCCGAGCTGGCCGGTCTGCTGGCACTTGATCTTTACAGCGTAATCGTAGGCGCCGCCTTGGAACTCGCCCGCCTTCATTTCCACGCGGCTGGGATTATATATCTGGCCGGTGCTGGATACCGGGCCGTAGTACAGTTCTACCTGCAGCTGGTCAGGCCCTAAAGCGCCTATGCGCACGCGCGCCTCTACGCTTACCGAATCGCCTCGCTCCATGACCGGCTTGGCGCTGCTGCGCAGGTCTTCTACCGTGACGGCGTACCACTCATGCCTGACTAAGTCCAGGTACTTGGCCACGTCCTTGGCCGACTCGAAATTGCCGGCCTTGAGGCGCTTGGCGTTCTCGAGCGCGGGCAGGTAGTACTTGTCCGTATACTCCATAAGCATGCGGTGGGTGCAGAAGTGCTTGCCCGTATCGCGCACCGAGTTCTTCATCAGCTTGATCCAGTCGCGGGGCAGGCCGTCGCGGCCGCGCTCGTAGAAGGTGGGCACGATCTCGCGCTCAAGGAGGTCGTAGAGCGCCTTGGACTCGATCTCGTCCTGCAGTTCGGTGTCTGCGTATTCCTCGCCCTTGCCTATGGCCCAGCCCAGTTCGGGGCTATAGCCCTCGTCCCACCAGCCGTCCAGTATGGAGCAGTTGAGTACGCCGTTCATGCCCGCCTTCATGCCCGAGGTGCCCGAGGCTTCCATGGGGCGGCGGGGGGTGTTGAGCCATATGTCCGAGCCGCTAGTCATGTAGCGGGCCATGGTCATGTCGTAATCCTCAAGGAAGATGAGGCGGCCGAACACCTCGTCCTTGCGGGAGAAGTGCACCAGCTGCCGTATGATCTCCTTGCCCGGTATGTCGTGCGGATGGGCCTTGCCCGCGAAGATGATCTGTATAGGCCTGTCCTTGTCGGACAAGAGGCGTATCAGGCGGTCGGGGTCGCTTAAGAGCAGGTTGCCTCGCTTGTAGGTGGCGAAGCGCCTCGCGAAGCTTATGGTAAGGATGGAGGGCGACAGCGCGTCGTTGGCGCGCACCAGGCCCTTCTCCGATACGCCCATGCGGCGCATCTGCTTGCGTAGCCTGTCCCGCGCGAAGGCTACCAGGCGCTCGCGCCTGCGCTCGTGGGTGCGCCAGAATTCCTCGTCGCTTATGCGGTCGATGCGGTCCCAAAGCTCAAGGTTCGTGGGGTCTTCCTCGAAGCGGGGCCCGAAATAGCGGTCTAAAAGCTCAAGCATGGGCGACGATATCCAGGTGCGGGGATGCACGCCGTTGGTGACGTGGCCGATGGGCACCTCCGCCTCCTCAAGCCCTGGCCAGAGCCCCTTCCACATCTGCCTGGACACCACGCCATGGAGGTCCGCCACGCCGTTTGCGTAGGCGGACATCTTGAGCGCGAGCACGGTCATGCAGAAGGGCTCGGCCTCGTCGGCGGGCCGCTCGCGGCCAAGCCCTAAGAAAGTCTTCCAGTCCAGTCCGAGTTCAGCGGCCCAGCCCTTGAAGTACTTCTCGATGAGGTCTATGCCGAAGCGCTCGTTGCCCGCGGGCACCGGCGTGTGGGTGGTGAAGATATTCGTGGGCCAGAGGGCCTGCAGGGCCTGATTGAAGTTAAAGCCCTTCTCCGCCATGAGCTCGCGT
>JBGSKZ010000534.1:0-8834 GCA_041741035.1 Treponematales bacterium | reverse complement strand
GCCGCCTAAGCCCGCCCGCGTCCCGCCGCCGCGAGCCGCCCTATCCGCCGGAACGAGGGCAGCGCTGAGGACTAACTGGCAGGCGGCCAGGGCCATGTAGGCCAGCAGGTTTAGCGTATAGGGCTCGCTCAGGGCGGGCAGGAGCCGGGCCTGGACTATGGGCATATAGCCGCCCGCCAGCGAAGCGAGCCCGAGGGCAAGCGGCACCGCCATGCCGGCCCTGGCCAGAATAGGCTGTAAGTCCGCGCCGGGTTCCAGGGCATAGAGCCGGTCTATGAACAGCGCCTCCACCGAGCCCGACGAGAAGGCGCGAGCCAGGCCCATGGCCACGAAACCGAAGGCGAGCGCCGCGAACGACGAGGCGGCGAGCACCAGAGCCCCTCCGCCAAAGCTCAGGCAAAGCGCCGCCAGGTATACTTTCTTGCGTCCTATGAGGTCGGACAAAGCGCCCGAAGGGAGCTCGGCAAGCACCACCGTGCCGGAATAGACGGCCATAAGGAAACCCAATTGCAGGTAGTCCATACCTTTGTCCAGGATTATGAGGGAGAGCACGGGAAAGATAATGCCCGCCATAAACCAATGCATGGACTGGTTGAATATAAAGAGACGGGCTGTGCCGGCGGTCGAAGCCATAGCGGCTTCCTGTGCTTTGTTCATACAAGCTCCCTTTAGACATAGGACATCATATGTCTTATGTCTAAAGTAATCCGCTTATACGCAATTGTCAAGCGCTGCCCCAGCCGCACTGGATACACGGCCTGGAGGCCCCGGCGCTTGACAGAAGCGCCGGGCGCAGGAAGGATGGTACGCATGCGCAGCAGCTGCCCAAGGATACTCGCCCTAGCCCTACAGGCGTCGTTGCTCTCCCTGAATCCTCTCCATCCGCAGGGCTCCGCTCCCGGCGCTCTCGGCGCTTCGGGCGCGGCGGCAGTGGCGAAGAGCTCCGCCCCGCTCATATACCTGCAGCCCTACGCCGGGGCGAGTCTGAGCGTCGGGGGCAAGCCCGCGGGCCTTACCCTGCTCAAAGCGGAGAACAGCCTCGGGCTCCTGGCACTGGGCGCGGAGGCCGTCGCCCAGGCGGAAGCCCTTGAAGAGCTTCAGCCCGCCTCCGCGCGCGCGCCGGCGCTTCTGATAAGCAAGGCCGGCTACGAAGCCTTCGGCATAGGCTTGGACGACCTGCGCCGCGCGCGGGAAACGGGGAGCCCCGCCTTCATCGTCCTACGGAAACGCGGCTCCTCCTATGCCTTCCAGCGCGTCATAGCCACGGGCAAGCAGCCCAAGAGCGTGACTTTCATAGACGATAGCCGCGTGGCCGTAGCCCTGCTCGAAGGGCCAGGCATAGACATCGTGGACGTATATAGCGGCCAGAGCCTGCGTATAGCCCCGCCGCCGCCTTACGCCGCCCGGCACGGCTTCGTGGAATCCCTCGCGCTTCCCGAGCGCGACGAGCTCTGGGTAAGCCAGATGACCACAGGCTCCGTCCATGTATTCAGTCTCTCCACCCTGGCGTACAAAGCGACCATACGGAGCGGCGGCGTATGGGGCAAGGTGCTGGCCTACAATCCCGTACTGGACCGCGTATTCTTCAGCAATTGGGTGAGCCAGGACATCAGCGTCATAAATCCGCATAGCTACGAGGAAGAAAAACGCGTCGACTGCGGCGCGGTGCCCCGGGGCATGGCGTTTTCCGAGGACGGCCTCTATATGTACCTGGCGCAGTACGAAGTGCGGGGCAAATCCATAGGGCGCCTGCTCAAGGTGGAATTATCCAGCATGGCCATCGTAGCTAGGTTCGGCGCGGAGGGCTCTAAGCGGCACATCGTGAAGGACTCCAAGCGCGGCCTGCTCTACGTATCGGACATGGCGCGCGATATCATTGAGGTATACGACCTGCGCGACGACAGCCTCCTAGCCAGCGTAGCGGTAGGCGCCAAGCCCAACACTATCGAGCTGTCGCCCGACGGCAGGCTACTGTACGTATCCTGCAGGGGACCCAACAATCCCGACAAAGGCTACCTGTACAAGGGCTACGAGTTCGGGCGCGTGTACGTGTTGGACGCCGAAACGCTGAGCGTGCGGGAATGGTGGGAAGGGGGCAACCAGCCCACGGGCCTCGACGTATCGCCCGACGGCAGGCTCGTCGTCTTCTCGGACTTCCTGGACGACAGGCTGCGTGTGTACCTGCGCGATAGCCCTTCAAGCGCGTCGGCGCGGCAAGAGGCCAAGGGGGCTTTGCTTCCCCTATAAAAAACCCGGGGCTTATGCCCCGGGCGCTTTCAGCTGGGCTTTAGCCTAAGCCTTAGAAGCTCCACTGCTTCTGGCGCGCGAGGTAGGTGCGCACCAGGTCGTAGTCGGAATCCTTGGCGGGGGCATAGCCTTCATGGTTATAGATCTTCTGCATGATAAGGAGGCCTTCGGGGTCTTTCATCATATTGATAAAAGCCTGGCGTATGGCTTCCTTGAGCTTGGGCTCCAGCGTGGGTATGACCGATATCGTGTCGTTCGGTATTTCGGTGGTATCTGATATAAGGACCACCTTGCTCATCAGGTCGGGGTGGAAGGACTCTTTCTCGAAGAGGCTGCGGGCGTCCTTGAAAGTGAAGGCGGCGTCGGCCTGGCCGTTGTATACGGCGAGTATGGCGTTGTCGTGGCCGCCCACGTTTACCCACACCACGTCCTTCTCGGGGTCGAGGCCGTTGTCGGCCAGGAGGTTGGCGGGCCATACGAAGCCGGAGGTGGAGGTGAAAGAGGCAATGGCTACCTTCTTGCCCTTAAGGTCCTTAACGGATTTGATGCCGGAAGTAGCGGCGGCGACGAGCTGCGACTTATAGCCGGATACCAGGGGCTTGTCCTTGCGCTGCTTGCCAAGGTCGTCCACGTCGTAGCGCAGGGACTTGAGTATGGCTTCGGCCGAGCCTTCGTCGGCGGCGAGCACGTAGGCGGTAGTGGCCAGGAGACCCACGTGGATCTGCTCGGCGGCCATGCCTTGAATAAGGGCGTTATAGTCGGTGGCCACGGTAACCACCACAGGGCGCTTAAGCTGCGCCTCAAGGAGCTTCTGCATGGGCATGCGCTGGGCGTCCAGGTAGGCGGCATCGCGCGAGGGTATGAGCTGAACCTGCAGCACTTCAGGGTTCACGTAGCTCTCTTTTGAGCCCGCCGCGAAAAGCGCGCCAGGCAGGGCCAAAGCCACAAGCAAAACCAGCGAAACGATTCTTTTCATCGAATCCTCCTGTGTAGGCGTAAAGAATTTAACGGAATAATAATCCAGCATTAAGTTTCTGTACATATACGAAGGCAAAAACTTGGTTTAGAATACGTTAATCCAAGGAGCGCTCATGATACGTTTCACCAATGTCTCCAAAACCTATCCTAACGGCGTACAGGCGCTCAAGAACGTGAGCCTTGCTATCGAAGCCGGCGAGTTCGTGGCTATACTGGGCCTGTCCGGGGCGGGCAAGTCCACCTTCCTCAGGCTCATCAACCAGCTCATCGATACCACCGAGGGCGAGGTGGAGGTGAACGGCGTGATCGTGAACAAGGCCAAGGGCAAGGTACTGCGCAACGCGCGCAGGCAGATAGGCATGATCTTCCAGGGCTTCAATATCGTGAAGCGCATGTCGGTGCTATCCAACGTGCTATCCGGGCGCGTGGCGTATAATCCCACCTGGCGCAGCGTATTCGGGCTCTTTC
This sequence comes from Treponematales bacterium, assembly GCA_041741035.1. Taxonomy (GTDB): domain Bacteria; phylum Spirochaetota; class Spirochaetia; order Treponematales; family UBA12059; genus UBA5200. The sequence goes on along the minus strand of JBGSKZ010000534.1, from coordinate 5,141 downwards.
CCGAGGCCGACAAGCAAATAGCGTATAGGGCCTTAAAGCGGGTGGACATACTCGAAAAGGTGCATACCCGCGCCAGCGAGCTGTCCGGCGGGCAGCAGCAGCGCGTGGCCATAGCGCGGGCGCTCGCGCAGGAGCCTCTGCTCATGCTGGCCGACGAGCCGGTGGCATCCCTCGATCCGGTAACGACCATACAGGTAATGGATTACCTTAAAAAGATAAACCAGGAAGACGGCATCACCACCGTCGCCAATCTGCACCACGTGGACCTGGCCTTAAAATACGCCACTCGCGTGGTCGGCATACGGGCCGGCAGCATAGTCTACGACAAGAGCATAAAGGATATAGACAAGGCGCGTTTCTTTGAGGACATGGAGCAGGTATACGGCAGGCATATACACGCCGACGAAGTACTGGGTGACGAGTGATGAGCGCCGACAGCGAGCGCATCGTCGTCCCGAAGCCGCGGCATCTCAAGCGCGACGCCATAGTGCTGGGCGTGGCGGCCCTCATCATAGGCAGCGCCTGGTTCGCCGGTTTCGACCTTGGCAAGATATTTATGAATTTCAGCAAGGGCGGCAGGCTGCTCGGGCGCATGTTCCTACGCCCCGACTGGGCTTACGCGCCGCGCATCGTGGACCCGCTTATAGAAACCATACGCATGTCCATAGTGGGCACCGTATGGGGGGCCGTCCTCGCCCTTCCGGTGGCCGTATTCGCCGCGAATAACTTCATACGCAATCCATGGATAGCGCAGCCCCTCCGCGTTATCCTCAACATTACGCGCTCCGTGCCCGCCATGGTCATGGCCTCGGTATTCGTGGCCGTCTTCGGCATAGGCCCCTTCAGCGGCGTTTTGGCCCTGATCATATTCACCTTCGGACTCATATCCAAGCTAACCTTCGAGTCCATAGAGGCCATAGACTACGGCCAGGTCGAAGCCCTGCTGGCCGTGGGCGCGAACAAGCCCAATATCCTGCGTTATGCCATCATGCCCCAGATACTGCCGCAGTTCCTGTCCTACGCCCTCTACGGCTTCGAGATCAACGTGCGGGCCGCCGCCGTGCTCGGCTACGTAGGCGCCGGCGGCATAGGCCAGATCTTCGAACAGAACCTGGCCTGGCGCAATTTCGACCGCGTGGGGCTCATCATCATCATTTCATTCTTCGTGGTCCTGGCCATAGACCTCGTAAGCAGCGCCCTTAGGAAGAGGCTCGTATGACCGACAGCAAAGCCGAAAGCATCATAGTCAGGAAAAAGCTAAGTCCGCTCAAGCTAGCCTACGGCATAGTCAACTACGGAGGCCTCGCGGCCCTCGTCATATGGGGCTCGCTGGGCATTGAGTACCTAGGCCTTATGCGGAGCGCGCAAGGCACCCTTGAGGCGCTATTGCGCGGCTTCACCCATCCGGACATGGCCTATCTCCTCAATATGAGCCGCGACGGCCTGCCCTTCGCCATCGTGGAGACGGTGGCCGTAGCCATAGCAGGCACCTTCGCCTCCGCCCTGCTCTCCGTCCCGGTGGCCCTCCTGGCCAGCCAGAACATCGTGGGCTACAAGGTATCCAAGATAGGCAAATTCCTCGTAACCGCGGTGCGAACCTTCCCCGAGCTCATCCTGGCGCTCATATTCATAAGCGTGGTAGGCCCCGGCGCCCCCGCGGGCATACTGGCCATAGGCGTACACTCGGTGGGCATGCTGGCCAAGCTCTTCAGCGAGGCCATAGAGAGCATGGACATGGGGGTAAAGGAAGCTCTCGATTCCTGCGGCGCCACGCCCATGGAGGTCCTCTTCCGCGCCATGCTGCCCGAAGTGAGCCCGGAGTTCATTTCCTACACGCTCTACCGCTTCGAGATCAACGTGCGCGCGGCATCCACCTTAGGCCTCGTGGGAGCCGGCGGCATAGGCGCCCCGCTCATTTTCGCCATACGCTCGCGGGTGTGGCCGCGCGTGGGCATCATCATGATAGCCATGATACTGGTCGTTACCCTCATCGACATCATCTCGGGCAAGATACGCAAGCGGCTGGTGTAGCCTAAGTGAACATACTCCTCGTAAACGACGACGGCATAGAGGCGCGGGGCCTGGCCATACTGGCGCGGGTAATGGCCGAGCACGGCAGGGTATTCGTCGTAGCGCCCCACAGCCAGCAGAGCGCCATAGGCCATGGCATAACCATACACGACCCCATACGCCTCCATGAGCGGCCCGGGCTTTTTCAAGACGAAGGGCTACGCGCCTGGAGCCTTGAAGCCAAGCCGGCCGACTGCGTAAAGTTCGCCCTCTACGCTCTCAAGCTGGATATCGATATAGTGGTATCGGGCATAAACGACGGGCCTAACCTGGGCACCGACATTATTTATTCGGGCACCCTAGCCGGCGCGTCCGAGGGCATCATTTGCGGCAAGCCGGCCATAGCCGTATCGAGCGATTTCGGAAGCTTCGGCACGGCGGAACGCGAGCTGCCCGCCCTCATGGCTACCCTGCTCTCCGCCGACGTCCTCTCCGCGGACAACGTACTCAATATCAATTTCCCCGCCCGATCGTTCGAACGGAGCAAGGGAATACAGCTCTGCGATATGGGCGAGCGGCCTTTCATCCATGACTTCGTGGAGGAAGACGGGGTATATTGGTCCAAGGGCGGCTGGGGCCGGGGAAACAATCCGCCGGGCAGCGATGTGTGGGCCTACGAGAACGGCTATATATCCTTATGCCCCATTCAGATAAACCGCACGAATTACGCGTACATGGAAACGCTGCGGGCAAAGCTCCCGCTTTCGCTCGACTAGACTTTGGAGGAACGTTCATGGACAGCATGTGGCAGCGCCTAGGCATTCAATTCACCGAGCCGGTACGCGATCCGCTCTGGGGCACCATAATGCTGCCGGACGAGTTCAAGGGCATACTGTCCAGCCCCGATTTCGTAAAGCTCTCGCGCATCATGCAGCTGGGGCCGGCGCACCTGGTGTATCCGGGCGCCACGCATACCCGCAGGGCCCATTCCATAGGCGTGTACTCCATGGCCGCGAAGGTGCTCAAGGCCATAGCGGCGGACGCCGGAGAGCTCATCACCCCGGCCGGCTGCCGAGCCTTTCTCATAGCCGCGCTCTGCCATGACGTGGGGCATTTCCCCTATGCACATTCGCTTAAGGAACTGCCCCTGGACGAGCACGAGGCCCTTACCGCGCGCGCGGCGATGGGCAGCCTAGCGCCCGCCATCGAAGCGGCGGGAGCCGATCCCGCGCAGGTGGCGTCTATCGTGGACATGGACCTGCCCGCCGCCGGCAGCGGCACGGAGCTGTACCGCATGCTGCTCTCGGGCGTGCTAGACCCGGACAAGCTCGATTACCTGAACAGGGACGCCTGGGCCTGCGGCGTGCCTTACGGCGTGCAGGACACCGAGTTCATACTGCGCCACATAAAGCTCGACGCCGAAGGCAGGCCCGGCGTGGACGAACGGGGCGTCATGGCCGTGGAGGGAGTGCTCTTCTCCAAGTACCAGATGTACCGCGCCGTATACTGGCACAAGAGCGTTCGCGCGGCCACCTCCATGGTAAAGAAGGCCGTCATAGCGGCGCTGCACGACGGCAGCCTGGACTCGAGTCTCCTTTACGGCCTCGACGACGCGGGCTTTTACGCCCTCATGGCCGACGGCAAGGATCCCGAAGGCTTAATACGCTCGGTATACGACGGCAACATACTCCCCTGCTGCTATGAAAGCCCCTACGACGAGGGCAAGGGCGCGCAGCGCAAAGCCGCCCACTTAGTCACCCGCGCGGCCATGGAAAAGGAACTTGCCGACGCGGTGCGAGCGCGCGCGGGCAAGCCCTGCCGCCTGGTCATAGACCTGCCCGAGCCGCTCTCCTTCGAAAGCGGCATGAACGTGGTAGGAACGGGCAAGCGCTTCAGCGAATCGGCCACCGTGTTCCGCCCCGAGGTGGTAAAGGGCTTCGCGGGCAGCCTCCGCGTGCTCAGGGTATTCTGCGACGCCGAGCCTGAGCTGGCCGGCCCCGCCGTGGCGGAGATCTTAACCAGGCGCGGCTAGGATGCATGACAAGAGCGGGGCCGGGACCCTTTGAGGCGCATAGCCGGCCCTCTCGCTATACAAAGCATATTCGATAATAGCTGAGCGCTTACGCGGCAGCGGAGGGAGCATAGCATGGGAATAACGATAGTAATCGTCTCAGGCCTCGTCACGATATCGATAATCGCCATAGTGGGGGATTATCTGAGCAAAGCGAAGGGAGCGCGGGGCACGGTTAGCCTAGAAACAATCCAAAGCCTAGAAAAGCGTATCCTTGAACTCGAACAGAGGGTATCGGAGCAAGATAAGGCCATCTTGCATCTAGAATCGGATGTTTCTTTTACTAACAAGCTGCTTGAAGACACAAGCAATAAATAATCCTTCGTATATATTCGCTAGAGCGTTATCCACTCCATTATCGTCCCGCGGAAAAGATATAGTGGCCGCGGGGCTCCGGTATAGCTACCTTTCATTCTGGTAGCCGTAGTTTTGGCTGCCCGATACGGGTGGAGGGGAGAATACGATATGGATAAGCTGAGCATAGCCGACGCGTTGGGGGCTTTGGAGTCCCGCTTTAAAAGCAATATGGGCCGGCATGCCGGCATAAGTTGGGAACAAGCCTTAGCCAAATTGAGCGCTAATCCCCAGAAGCTCGCCTCGCTCCGCGACATGGAAGAAACGGGCGGCGAGCCTGACCTGATAGGCATAGATGAAGCGACTGGAGAATACCTCGTCTGCGACTGCTCGGCCGAAACGCCCGTAGGCAGAAGGAATATCTGCTATGACCGCGCGGCCCTGGATTCCCGTAAGGAGCATAAGCCTAAGGCCGACGCGCTGAGCATGGCCGGGGCGATGGGCATAGAGTTGCTCACGGAGGCTCAGTATAGAAGCCTGCAGGAGCTTGGGGAGTTCGACAGGAAGACCTCGAGCTGGGTACTGACGCCCGCGGATACGCGGAAGCTAGGCGGCGCCCTCTTCTGCGACCGGCGCTACAACCGGGTATTCACCTACCACAACGGCGCGGAATCCTACTACTCCGTGCGCGGCTTCCGGGGGCTGCTCCGGGTATAGGGGTCTACAGGATAGCCGGAGCAGATGGCCTTTGAACCCGGCGCTATCT
>JBGSKZ010000533.1:0-12857 GCA_041741035.1 Treponematales bacterium | reverse complement strand
AAGGCGTGCAACTGTGGACCGACGAGCATCCCGTCTACCCTCAGGCTATCGCCGCGCTACCGAGCCTCCGCCTGGCCATGGCTGAGGGACGACTGGAGCATAGGACCCACCCGTCGCAGGCGCCGCGGGGGCTATTGAATCCGCTCTTCTCGGTGAACTACTACGATCGTGAGCTAAGGAAGGACCTCGCCGCCTTTCATCGCGAGAGCGTCTGCTTCACGCGGAATGTGGCCAACGGCCTTATGCGCATGCGGCTCTACCAGATCTACCACAATTACCAGAAACGCTACCGGATTAGGCCATTATGGCTGCCTTTCACGCATGCCCAGGCCGCGGGAGTACCTGCGTTCAGGATCCGCGAAGGGATGCAGGGCTACTACACGGACAGGCCCTTTCTTTCAAAGCTGCGCTTAAATGATGAAGAGACAAGGGTTTGGATGAAAGCCCACCGGACACCCTTAAAAGAGGGGAAGGACTATGTGCCCAAGTATGCCCTGGCTTCGTAGGAGGCGTGGAAGCCATAAGATTCGGGGAACTAACTGAACTTTTCAACGCAGGCGAGGACGTGCTATAGTCCTGGCCATGGCAAAGACTAGCGCTCATCAGTACGACGAATCAAAGATAAAGACGCTTTCCTCTCTTGAACACATACGCCTGCGCACGGGCATGTACATAGGAAGGCTCGGCTCGGGGGCCAATCCCGACGACGGCATCTATATACTCCTTAAGGAAGTGGTGGATAACGCCGTTGACGAGTACATCATGGGCTACGGAAAGAGCGTAAGCGTCGCCATACGCGACGGTATCATAGCCGTGCGGGACCGGGGCAGGGGCATACCCCTGGGCAAGGTCATAGACTGCGTGTCCATCATCAATACCGGCGCGAAATATAACGACGACGTGTTTCAGTTCTCCGTGGGGCTCAACGGCGTAGGAACCAAAGCGGTTAACGCCCTGTCGAGCCGCTTCCGCGTGGTATCGTACCGCGAAGGCAAATACTTCGAGGCCGTTTTCGAGCGCGGCGTGCTCAAGAAACAGCAGGAAGGCAACGCGGGGCGCGAGCAGAACGGCACCTTGGTGGAATTCGTGCCGGATCCCGACATCTTCGGCGAGTACGCCTATAACATGGAATTCGTCGAAAAGAGAATGAGGCACTATGCCTACCTTAATTCCGGGCTTACCCTCGAGCTTAACGGCCAGGGATTCCAGAGCGAGAATGGGCTCCTTGACCTGCTTAAGGACGAAACGGGCGAGGATGTGCTGTACGACGCCGGCTACTGCCGCGGGGACAAGATCGAGTTTTCCTTCACCCATACGAACAACTACGGCGAGGAATACTTCTCCTTCGTGAACGGCCAATATACCTCGGACGGTGGCACCCACCTGTCGGCTTTCAGGGAAGGCTTCCTTAAGGCCGTCAACGAGTATTATCAGGCATCCTACAAGGGCGAGGACGTGCGCGAAGGCATAGCGGCGGCCGTGGCCGTAAAGCTTAAGAACCCCATGTTCGAGAGCCAGACGAAAAACAAGCTTGGCAATGGCGATATCAAGCCATGGATATTGCAGGAAGTAAAACGGGGAGTGGACGATTACCTGCGCCGCAATCCCGTGGCGGCTAAGCGCCTGCAGGAGAAGATAGCCCACAACGAAAAGCTCCGCACCGAACTCAACGTGGTAAAGAAAGAAGCGCGCGAGGCGGCCAAGAAGATTGAGCTGAAGATACCCAACCTGAAAGACTGCAAGCTGCATCTCGGCGACGGGCCGGACGGCGAGCTTACAACTATCTTCCTTACCGAGGGCCAGTCGGCGTCGGGCTCCATGGTAAGCGCGCGCGACGTCATGACCCAGGCTATCTTTAGCCTGCGCGGCAAGCCCGAGAACATGTACGGCAGCAAGCGCACCGCCATTTACAAGAACGCCGAGCTGTACAATATGATGATGGCGCTCGGCATAGAGAATGCCCTGGAAGGGCTGCGCTACGGCCGTATAGTCATAGCCACGGACGCCGACTACGACGGCTTCCATATACGGCTGTTGCTGCTCACCTTTTTCCTCTCGTTCTTCGAGGAGCTCGTTACCCAGGGTAGGGTGTATATCTTGGAAACGCCCATTTTCAGGGTGCGCAATAAAAAGGAAACCGTCTACTGCTACAGCGCCAAGGAGCGTGACGAGGCCGCGCTCGCCCTGGGCGCCGCCGCCGAGATGACGCGCTTCAAGGGCTTGGGCGAGATAAGCCCCAAGGAGTTCGGGCAGTTCATAGGGGAGGACATGCGCCTCGTGAACGTGGACGTGCAGACGCTCAAGACCGTGCCGGAGACGCTGGCTTTCTACATGGGCAAGAACACGCCCGAGCGCAGGGATTTCATCATGAGTAATCTTATCAACGATCTGTAAGAGGTTAGGCCATGGCATACGTCAAGAAGCTCTTCAAGGATAACTTCCTCTACTACGCGAGCTATGTCATCAAGGATCGCGCCATACCCGACCTGGACGACGGCCTTAAGCCCGTCCAGAGGCGTATCATGCATACCCTCTTCGAGGCTGACGACGGCAAGTTCCACAAGGTGGCCAACATAGTCGGCTCCTGCATGAAGTACCACCCCCATGGCGACCAGTCCATCTATTCCGCCCTAGTGGTGCTCGCGAACAAGGAACTCTTCATAGACAAGCAGGGCAATTTCGGCAATCTCTATACCGGCGACGAGGCGTCGGCAGCGCGCTATATCGAATGCCGGGTAACGCCTTTCGCCAAGGAAATATTCTATAACCCCAAGATAACCGAATTCGTGGACAGCTACGACGGGCGCAACCGGGAACCGGTGGCCTTCCCCGCCAAGATGCCCGTGGTGCTCTTCACCGGCGTGGAAGGCATAGCCGTGGGCATGAGCACGAAGATTCTGCCCCATAATCCGGTGGAGGTGCTCGAGGCCGAGATAGCCTGTCTCCAGGGCAAGGGTTTCCAGCTCTACCCGGACTTTCCCACCGCCGGCTCTGTTGATATAAGCGAATACGAGGACGGGGCCGGCAGGGTACGGGTGCGGGCCAGTTTGGATACATCCGACCCTAAGCGCCTGGTCGTCCGCGACCTGCCCTACGGCGTTACGACGGAGAGCCTCATAGCCAGCGTGGAGAAGGCGGCCAAGGCGGGGCGCATCAAGATAGCATCGATAAGTGATTACACCACCGATAAAGTGGAGATAGAAATAAAGCTGGCCCGCGGCGAATACGCGCGTGACACCGTGGACGCCCTCTACGCCTTCACGCAATGCGAGCAATCCATATCCTGCAACCTGCTCGTCATTAAGGACAGCGTGCCCACGCTCATGAGCGTGAGCGAGGTCGTGCGCTACCATGCCCAGAAGCTGCTCGCCATACTCAAGAGGGAGCTGGAGCTTGAAATACGGGAACTTCTCGACGACCTGCACGCCCGCACCTTGGAGCGCATATTCATAGAGGAGCGCGTGTACAAGGCCATAGAGACCAAGCGTACCCAGGAGGCCGTGCTTAAGGCCGTCATAGACGGGCTTCTGCCCTTCGCCGCGGAGATAAAGCGCGACGTGACCCACGAGGACGTGGAGCGGCTCCTTAAGATACCCATACGGCGCATATCGCTCTACGATATCGAAAAGGCTCGGGCCGAGATGGAGCGTATCAAAGCCAGGCTCAAGGAGGCGCGCTATAACCTGGCCCACCTTACCGAGTACGGCATAGGCTTCTTGAAGGGCATAGCCGATAAGCTCAAGCCCGCTTGGGCGCGCAAGACCAAGCTCATGTCGTTCGACCGGGTTGACGTGAAGGAAGCCGCCCGCCGCGATATAGCCGTGCGCTACGACGCTCAGACGGGATACCTTGGCACTTCGGTGTCCACCGGAGAATTCCTCTTCGATGTATCGCCCTTCGACCGGCTCCTCGTCATACGGCGTAGCGCCATGTATTCCGTCGTGGAGCTGCCCGAGCGCCTCTTCGTGGATAAGGATATGCGTTACTGCGCGATCGCGGATAAGGACGCCCTTGCCGACGTGGTATTCAGCGCGGTGTACCGCCAGCCTAACGGACAAGGCTATATCAAGCGCTGCAAGATTGAGCAGTGGATCATAAATAAGGATTACGCCCTTATACCCGATGACGCCCAGCTCTTGTACTTCACGGCCGAGCCTAAGAAGCTCATCACCGCTAGCTACGCGCCTAAGCCGCGTACCAAGATCAATACCGAGACCTTCAAGGTCGAGAGCTTCGATATCAAAGGCCTCAAGGCCCAGGGCATACGGCTGTCGCCCCGCGCTATACAGAGCGTCGAGGCTCCCGGCGCCCCGGGTCTCTTCGACCTGCCGCCCTCCAAGCCCAAAGAGGCTTCAGGGGCGCAGCCTAAGGCGAGCGGCAAAGGACGGCCGGTTGCCGCGGAAACGGCGGAAGGGAAGGCCAAGCCGGGTCCGAAAGCTAAGCCGGGTCCGAAAGCCAAGCCCAAAGCCCGGTCAAAGGATGAGGCGAAGGCCAAGCCGGGCCCAAAGGCCAAGCCGGACCCAAAGGCGGAAACCAAGCCCGCCGCGAAAGCCAAGTCCAAGGTCCTCGCTAAGGATGCGGCGAAGGCCTCCGCGAAGGTCTCGGCTAAGGCCGGCGAGGATGCCGGCGGTAAGCCCAAGGGCGGGCTACTGGAAAAAGCCTCTGCCAAAAAGAAACCGAAATAGGGCTGCGGCGCGCCGCCGGTTAGTAGGGAGAGGCGTCCCGGGACGCCGGAGGGCGGTAGTATTTTAATCGAATGTCTGAAAAGGTCTTGACATTTTTAGAGCCGTAAGGCATTGTACGTCTCGCTAAGCGCACGGTGGATGTAGCTCAGAGGTAGAGTCCCAGAATGTGGATCTGGTCGTCGCGGGTTCGAACCCCGTCATCCACCCATAAGCTACACCGGGCTTCGTATCGAGGTTCGTTGACGGCGGGCGTTCGTAGCTCAGCTGGATAGAGCGACGGACTTCGAATCCGTAGGTCGGGGGTTCGACTCCCTCCGGACGCAGCGCTATTGTTTTGTACCAGGGCCGTTAGCTCAGCTGGTAGAGCAGCAGACTCTTAATCTGCGGGTCGCAGGTTCGATCCCTGCACGGCTCAGACGGGAAGTTTTCGTTACGGGCGAGGCTTCCTTATCCTTGCGGATAGCAAGGTCCTTGACAGGATCGGCCGCTTTCCGGTATCTTTCGGGTGCCCCGAAGTTCCGGGCGAGAGTGGTGGAACTGGCAGACACGCCAGACTTAGGATCTGGTGCCTTGCGGCGTGAGGGTTCAAGTCCCTTCTCTCGCACTACGACTTGTTTTTCGGTCGTCGTCGGTCAAGGGAACATATTGCGGGAATAGCTCAGTGGTAGAGCGCCACCTTGCCAAGGTGGATGTCGCGGGTCCGACTCCCGTTTCCCGCTCGAAACCAAGGCGGTCCGGAGTTCCCGGATCGCCTTTTTTTTTAGCGCCCGATCGAGGGCGCGAGGGCTCGCCCGAAAAGCGCGCCCGGGCGGCATGGCTTTTAGCGGCCGTGGTCGCCTTTTTATCGGATACAACCATCCCGCGGCCGTTATTCCTAAACCGGTCCGCGGCCGGAAAGGGAACGCACATGATAGCAAGCAAGAACATCGAGAAACTCGAGAATTCCACCGCGCGGCTCACGGTTAGCGTAGGCGTAGACGCCATCAAGGCAGCTTACGCGGATCTGCTCAAAGATTACACCAAGAACGTGCGCATAGACGGCTTCCGCAAGGGCAAGGTGCCTCCCGCCGTGCTCGAGCGCAAATTCGGCGCCGAGCTCAAGATGGAGCTGACCGCCCGGGTCATGGACAAGGCCGTGGAGGAAGCGCTCGAGGGCGAAACCCTCGTGCCCCTTGCCTACGCCCAGCCCGTCCTTGAAGGCGAGCCCGAGCTGCAGATGGACAAGGACTTCAGCTTCTCGGTGAGCTATGACGTATTCCCCGAGGTACAGCCCGGCGATATAAGCGGCGCCGAAGTGGAGTTGCCCGCCGTTAGCATAGCCAAGGCCGACGAAGAGCGCGAGCTTGACGAGATACGCGAACGCAATGCCATAGTCATGGATAAGGAAGATAGCGCCAAGGCCAAGAAAGGCGATATAGCCACCGTCGATTACGCCGAGCTCGACGCCGCCGCGCAGCCCGTTAAAGGCAGCGAGCGCCAGGATTTCGTCTTCGAGATTGGCGGAGGCTATAACCTCTACAAGTTCGACGATGAGATCCTGGGCATGAAGAAGGGCGACGAGAAGGTCGTCGACAAGAGCTATCCCGCCGATTTCGAATATCCCGAGCTCGCGGGCACTACGAAGAAGCTGTCGGTGAAGCTCACCAAGCTCAAGGAAAAAAAGCTGCCCGCCCTGGACGACGAGCTTGCTCAGGACGTTTCGGAGAAATTCAAGACCCTGGACGACCTTAAGGCCGACATCAAGGATAAGCTGCAGAAGCGCCTCGACGAACGACTGCGCTCGCTTAAGGAGAAGGGCATCATAGACGCGCTGGTGGAGCGCTCAACCGTAACCGTGCCCGCGTCCATGCTTAACGCGGAGCTCGATATGCGCAAGCGCAATCTCATGCAGCGCATGGGCATAGACAACGAGGAGCGCCTGGGCCAGATCATCACGATGAGCGGCCGGAGCCTTGAGAGCCTCTACGAGGAGTGGAGGCCCGACGCCGATAAGGCCATACGCACCCGCCTGGTCCTCGACAAGCTCATAGCCGAGGGCGGCTTCGAGGCGAGCGACGAGGACCTTGCCGCCGAATATCAGAAAATGGCCGCCGAGTCCAGCCTGAGCGTCGAGGACGTAAAGGCCGAATACTCTAAGCGCGGCATGGTGGAGTATCTGAAAGACAGGGTAAAGGAAGACAAGCTCCTTGCCCAGCTGGCTGAAAAAGTGAAGGTCAAGAAGGGCAAGAAGCTCGCGTTCGTGGACTTGTTCAAAGAAAATGAGTAAGTTTTCAAGCGCGAGGTACACAATGACTGAGAAAATGCACAATCTCGTACCGGTCGTCATAGAGCAGACCGGCATAGGCGAGCGCTCCTACGATATCTATTCCCGGCTCCTCAAGGACCGCATCATTTTCGTAGACGGCGAGATAAGCGACCTTACCGCCGATCTCGTTTTGGCCCAGCTTCTCTTCCTGGAATCCCAGGACCCTGAGAAGGATATCGATATGTATATCAACTCCCCCGGCGGATCCGTGACCGCCGGCCTGGCCATATACGACACCATGCAGCACGTGAAGCCGGACATCAAGACCATTTGCGTGGGCCAGGCCTCGAGCATGGGCGCCCTGCTCTTGGCCGGCGGCTCGGCGGGTAAGCGTTTCGCCCTGCCCAGCTCGCGGGTGCTCATCCACCAGCCCTGGGGCGGCGTATCGGGGCAGGCCTCCGATATAAGCATACAGGCTAGGGAAATCGTGCGCCTTAAGCGCCTTACCGTGGATTACTTCGCCCTCCATACGGGCAAGAAGACCGAAGAGATAGCCAAGGACATGGAGCGGGATCTGTTCATGTCCGCCGAGGAAGCCATGGCCTACGGCCTGGTCGACAAGGTGTTGGAACGGAGGAAACATGGCCCGGTCCAAGCACACTAAAGAAGGCGAAGCGGGCCACGAGTGCTCCTTTTGCGGCAAGAGCGCGGAATACGCCAAACGCCTCATACAGGGACCCGGCGTATACATTTGCGACGAGTGCATACAGGTGTGCAACCGCATACTCGGCGACGACGAGCAGGCCGCCTCGGGCGACTTCTCCGTGGATATACCCAAGCCCAAGGAGATCAAGGAATTCCTCGATCAGTATGTGATAGGGCAGGATTATTCCAAACGCGTGCTCTCCGTGGCGGTTTATAATCACTATAAGCGCATCGTGAACGCCAAGAGCGTGTCCAACGGCGTGGAGCTGGAGAAATCCAACGTACTCCTCATCGGTCCCACCGGCACGGGCAAGACCCTGCTGGCCCGCACCCTCGCGCGCAAACTCAACGTGCCCTTCGCCATAGCCGACGCCACCACGCTTACCGAGGCCGGCTACGTGGGCGAGGACGTGGAGAATATCCTCTTAAAACTCATCCAGTCGGCCGGAGGCAACGTGTCCGCGGCCGAAAAAGGCATAATCTACATCGATGAGATCGATAAGATCGCCCGCAAGACCCAGAACGTATCGATTACCCGCGACGTATCGGGAGAAGGCGTCCAACAGGCCCTCCTCAAGATCATAGAGGGCACGGTGGCCAACGTTCCTCCCGGAGGCGGCCGCAAGCACCCCCAGCAGGAATACATACGCATAGATACCACGAACATACTCTTTATATGCGGCGGCGCCTTCGTGGGCCTCGAGAAGACCATAGAGGCGCGCATAGCCAAGACCCCCCTGGGCTTCGGCGCCGACGTTCGCTCCAAGGGCCAGATAGACCTGCGCGAGCTGTACTCGAACCTGCACCCGGACGATCTCGTGCACTTCGGCCTCATACCGGAATTCATCGGGCGCCTTCCCATACAGGTGGGCCTAGAAGAGCTAACCGTGGAGCACTTGAAGCGCATCATAGCCGAGCCTAAGAATTCCATACTCAGGCAGTACCAGGAGAGCTTCAAGCTCGACGGGGCCGAACTCGTGTTCGAGGACGACGCCATCGAGGCCATAGCCATGAAGGCCATCAAGCGCAATACCGGCGCCCGAGGCCTCCGCTCCATCGTGGAGGCCCTGCTCATGGAAGTCATGTACGAGCTGCCCAGCGAGGGCGGCAGCCGCAAGATCGTCATAACCAAAGATACCGTAAACCAAGGCATACCGCCCGCGGCAGAGGATCTTAAGAAGAGCGCATGAGCATCCTGGAATCCTTGCGGCCCAAGGACGCCATGGAACTTCCCCTCGTGTACGTTCGGGACGCCGTCGTGTTCCCCGGCAGCCTCGCGCCGGTGCTCGCCGGCACCCGCTTCTGCTCCAGCGCCTCCGACGTGGCGCTCAAGGCCGATAAACTCATATTCATAGCCCTGCTAAAGAAGCTTCCCGCCGACGGAGCCAACGATATAGACCTCTACGAAGTGGGTACCATAGCCCACATCGTGCAGGCCGTGCGGCTTGCCGACGGCTCGGTGCGCCTGCTCGTGGAAGGTCAGAAGCGGGCCAGGCTGAGGCGCACCGTTTTCCGCAAGGAGTACCTTGGCGCTCTCATCGAGCCGCTGCAGGAAGAACAGGAAGCCGGCGCTCCCGATAGCGAGCGCCAGTCCTATATCGAGCTCATACGTAAAGACTTCATAGGCTACGCCGAACTCGTCAAGAAGCTTCCGGCGGACACCGTGCAGGCCGTGCAGCGCAGCGAATCCGCCGGGCGGCTCTGCGACCTCGTGGCTAACGCCGTGAATTTCAAGCTGGAAAAAAAGCAGGAACTGCTGGGCATCATAGGCACGAGGGACCGGCTCGAGGCCGTGGCCATAGCCCTGGCCCAGGAAACCGAGCTCCTGTCCACCCAGAAGCGCATATCGCAGAAGGTACGCTCCAAGATCGAGCGCTCGCAGAAGGAATACTTCCTGCAGGAGCAGCTTAAGGAGATCAACCGCGAGCTGGGCAAGGATCCGGAGCAGAACGAGAACGCGGAGCTGGAAAAGCGCATAGCCGACCGGAACCCTCCTACGGAGGTCATGGAGAAGGCGAGCAAGGAGCTGGCCAAGCTGGCTAAGCTGCAGGCCCTTTCGCCCGAGGCCGGCGTCATACGCGCGTACTGCGAATGGCTCGCTGAGCTGCCCTGGACCCCGCGAGCCGCCGAGGGCAAGAGCCTGGCCGAGGCCCGCGCCATCCTGGACGAGGACCACTACGGCATGAAGAAAGCCAAGGAACGCATACTTGAATTCATAGCCGTGCGCCGCCTGAACCCCCGCATAAAAGGACCCATACTCTGCCTAGTGGGCCCGCCGGGCACCGGCAAGACCAGCCTGGGCCGCTCCATAGCGCGCGCCCTCAACAAGGATTTCGTGCGCGTGAGCTTAGGCGGCGTGCGCGACGAAGCCGAGATACGGGGGCATCGCAAGACCTACGTGGGAGCCCTGCCGGGCAAGATACTGCAGAGTATGCGCAAGGCCGGCTCCTCGAACCCCGTGTTCCTGCTCGATGAGATCGACAAGATGTCCAGCGACTTCCGCGGTGATCCCGCCAGCGCCTTGCTCGAGGTGCTCGACCCCGAACAGAACGCCAACTTCGTCGACCATTACCTGGAACTGCCCTATGACCTGTCCGAGGTGGTATTCGTTACCACCGCCAACAGCCTCCACTCCATACCCTATCCGCTCTTGGACCGCATGGAGACCATAGAGATACCAGGCTACAGCGAATTCGAAAAGCTCGAGATAGCCAAACACTTCATCATCCCTAAGCAGCTCGCCGAGAACGGACTGGCCGGTTCGGGCGTCGCGCTGCGCGACGAGGCGGTGCTCGAGCTTATACGCCATTACACGATGGAATCCGGCGTGCGCTCCCTCGAGCGCGAGATAGCCAGGGTCATACGCAAGACCGCCGAGGCGGCCGTAGAAGACGGCTGCGCCGACCTGCCCAAAGGCGCCACCGAGGGGCCGGTGAAGGGCGTATCAGGCTTTAAGCGCGTCCTTAAGGCGGATTCCATACGCAAGCTCCTGGGCAAACATCGGCACGAGCTCGATCTCGTATTCAAGGAGCCGGGCTCGGGCCTGGCCTGCGGCCTAGCCTGGACCGAGCTCGGCGGCACGGTGCTGCCGGTGGAGGCCGCGCTCTTCGAAGGGGAGGGCGAGCTCATACTGACGGGCAACCTAGGCGACGTCATGAAGGAAAGCGCGCGCGCTGCCCTTACCTACCTCCGTTCCCAGGGCGCCCAGTTCGGCCTCGCCGCCAATGATTTTTCCGGCAAGACCCTCCACGTGCACGTGCCCGAAGGAGCCATACCCAAGGACGGCCCTTCCGCCGGCATCACCCTTACCGCGGCTATACTGTCGGCCCTCAGGGCGCAGCCGTTGGAGCCGGGTTGGGCCATGACGGGCGAGATAACGCTTACCGGCCGCCTCCTGGCTATAGGCGGGGTAAAGGAAAAGGTATTAGCAGCCCACCGCAATAAGGTGTACAAGATACTGCTACCCGAGGCGAACCGTAAGGACCTCGACGACGTGCCTCCCGAGCTGGGCAAGGATACCCGCTTCAGCTTCGCCTCCACGGTCGCCGAGGCGCTCGCCATACTGGCTCCCGACGCCATAGCCGCCGCCCCCAGCAAAGGCGCGAGGAAGGGCAACCGGCCCGCGCCTGCGGGGAAAGCCGGAACGAAGCTAAAGCAAGGCGAAGGGCGGCCCGAGGCCGACGCGTGACAGCCGGCCTGGCCCGATCGCTTAGGGCCCTGTCCGCGCGCCTGTCCTGGGGAGCGTTGGCCTTCTCAGCCTTTTCCCTCTTTTTTTATTTCGCCGCCGGATTCCGCTCCTACGGAGAATCAGCCCTAAGCCTGGCTCTCCTGGCATCCAGCCTGGGTGCGGCCTTCGCCCTCTGCGCCGCCTTAAGCGCCGCTGCCCTGGATATAGCGGCGCCGCTCTATAAGCAAGCCGTACGCATAAAGACCCTCGTTTTCTCGCTCATAGGCATCGCGGCCGCGCTGAGCCTGCTCGTCGCCTCGGGCGCCCTCCGCGCAGTCTTCGGCGGCCTGAGCCTGTAGCCCCGAGCCTCCGCTTGATTCCGGAGCGCCCAGGCTTGTATACTCCCTCCTAGACCCCATCGTCAGGAGAACAACGTGGAAGTACGAGTACGTTACGCCCCTTCGCCTACCGGGCTCCAGCATATAGGCAGCGTCCGCACGGCGCTCTTTAATTACCTCTTTGCCCGTTCCCGGGGCGGCAAATTCATCCTGCGCCTTGAAGATACCGACCGCAGCCGCTTTTCGGACGCCTACGTGCAGAACATGTACGACACCTTCAAATGGCTCGGCTTCTATTGGGACGAAGGCCCCGATGTGGGCGGCCCCTCCGGACCTTACATACAGTCTGAACGCTTCGAGCTTTACCGCGAGCACGCCGAGCGCCTCGTGGAACTGGGCAAGGCCTACTATTGCTTCTGTTCCGACAAAGCCGCGGCGACCGAGCCTTCAAGCGCCTCGCAAGCCGAGGGCGATGCCCAGGACGAGGCGCCAGCGGGCTTCGGCTACCCCCGCACCTGCCGCTCCCTGGATCCCGCCGAGGCTAAGCGCAGGGCGGCGGCCGGCGAAAGCCACGTGGTGCGCCTCAAGATACCCCTGGAGGGCACGACTAAATTCACCGACCTCCTGCTCGGCGATATCGAGTGGAAAAACGCCGACGTGAACCCGGATCCCGTGCTGCTCAAGAGCGACGGCTTTCCCACCTACCATCTCGCCAACGTGGTGGACGACCACTTGATGGGCATTACCCATGTCATGCGCGCCCAGGAGTGGATACCCTCGGCCCCCCTCCACATGATCATGTACGACGCCTTCGGCTGGAGCCCGCCCGCGCTCTGCCACCTGCCCATGGTGCTCGGCCAGGACGGCCACAAGCTGAGCAAGCGCCACGGCTCCACCGCGGTGGACGAGTTCCGCACCAAGGGTTACCTCAAAGAGGCGCTTATCAATTACGTCGCCATGCTCGGCTGCTCCTATGAGGACGGCAGGGACCTCTTCAGCCTCGAAGAGCTCGCGCGGCTCTTCAGCATAAGCCATATCAACAAGGCGCCCGCGGTTTTCGACTACGTGAAGCTCGAGTGGTTTAACGGCCAGTATATACGCATGAAGGGCGACGATGAACTCGTGCGCCTCATGACGCCCTACCTCGCGGCGGCCGGCCTCATAAGCGATAAGCCCGCCCCGGCCGAGTCGGCCCTGCTGCTCGCGGCCGCGCCGCT
>JBGSKZ010000532.1:0-8333 GCA_041741035.1 Treponematales bacterium | reverse complement strand
AATCGTAGCCACATTACGGGAGCTGTCTAAGTCCGTACGGTCTAACGCGTCCAACCCCTATTCGGGCGCTAGCGTCATCGCGCCGGAAACGCTGGAAGAGCTGAACGCCTATGCCCTATCCCTCGGCATATCCGGCATCGGCTACGCAAAGGTCATGGATACCCATCTTTTCCGGGAATCCATCGTTTTATTTAAGCACGCCATAGTATTCTCCATGGAGATGAAAAAAGCCGAAATCGAAAAAGCCCCTTCGATCCGAACGATACGGGAAATATTCAGGACCTACCATGAGCTTGGAAGGGCGGTAAACCTGATCTCCGATTTCCTGCGCGGTAAGGGCTACAACGCCCAACCCATAGCCGCCATCAGCAACAACATCAACCTCACGCTTTTAGCCAGGGACGCGGGACTGGGGGAATTCGGCAAGCACGGGCTCCTCATCACCAAGGCCCACGGCCCCAGCGTACGCCTGGCCGCCATACTCACCGACATCGAGAACCTTCCCCAGGCGCGGGAGCCGGGGATGGGCTGGATCAGGAGCTTCTGCGATTCCTGCAATGCCTGCGTACGGGCCTGCCCCGCCCAGGCCATCTATTCGACTCCGGTTAAGCTGGACGATGGCAGCGAGCGGCACATAGACTATAAGCGCTGCGCCTTGCCTTTTTCCAAACAGAACGGCTGCACCGTGTGCATAAAGGAATGCGCGTTCTTCAAGGGCGGATATGAAAGGCTGGAGCGAGCGGCGGCCGCTAGGACGAATGCCCCTAGGCACGAAGGTTAGGCAATCCGCCGCAGGACGGCCTCCGTGCGCGGGCCTCGTGCCGCCGGCCTCATGCCGTCAGCCTCGTTCAAGGCGCTCGTCCGGGAGTATGAGCCCGTGTGGCTTCGATCGTGCCGAGCCCTAGCTCAGCTGAAGGTACAGCGGCCTTAGCGCCGCCAAGTTTTCTTATTCTTGACAGTAAAACTCGCGTAGCCTATGTTCAGCGTATGATCCCGTCGAGGTGGGTTGAACCGGAGCGAGGCAAAGGTGAGTTCCAGCGTAGGCACTATGAATGTCAGGGCTCGTTTCGCGCTAATCGAGGGCGAACACTGCCCCTGGCTCTATGACGACCTAGACGGTTCGCTTACGCCTCTTGAAGCGGGCACCGAAGCTATAGCCCTCGTCCTCGACGGGGCGCCGTATCCAAGCAAGCCCGATGACGCGGCGCTCCAGGCTATCCTAGAGGCGGCAGGCAGGTTTGCCGCGGCGAAGGTCGAGCCGCCCGACCTTCGCACCCGTTATCATATCGCGAACCTTAAGTTGGCCCTTTCCACGCGCTGTCCCGCGGCTTGCGATTATTGCTTCAAAGGCGAGGGACTATCGCCGCCGGCACCGCTCGGCATCGCGCCCGCCGCCCTTAAAGCCTTCGTCGAGGACTACGGAAAAGCCTGCGACCTTATCGTCGTGGCGTACAATCTTACTTCCGAGCCCCTAGCCGACCTGGATGCCCTGCGAGAACTCGTAGTAGCGCGGGAAAAAGTTGAGGCGGAAAGCGGCAAGACCGTCAACATCTACTTGTGCACATCCGGCACCGTACGCACGAAGGAGGCCTTTGAGCTCGCGGAAAGGGCTATCCGGGGCAATCGCCTGGCTATCTCGGTGGATGGGTACCGAGAGGTGCACGACCGCCACCGCAAGGATAAGGCGGGGAGGGGCACCTTCGACGGCGTCATGGAAGTGGTTCGCTGGGCCCAAAGCCGCGGTATAGGGCTTGAAGCCCAGGCGGTCTTAACCAGGGATTATCCTCAAGCTGACGCCGTGGTGGACGCCCTCCTCGATTTGGGCTTCAGCTCGATAAACGCAAAGCCCGTGCGCCCCGGCTCGGAGCTAGCCTTCACTCTTGCGGACCTGCCGCCCCTGCTCGAATCCTGGGACCGGCTCTTCGAGCGCCTGGACCGGGACCTCGCGCGGGGCAAATGGGACTTCTTCGAAGCGGTAAAGCACGACTACTGGCTCAAGCCGCTTTGGAAGATAGCCCTCGGCCTGCGTTCCTCGCGCCGCTGCTTCTGGGGGACCACCCACGCGGTAGTCGACGCGAAGGGTGACTTCTACCCCTGCGACGTAGTAATCGGGGACGAGCGAGCCCGTTGCGGCTCCTTAGAAGCGGGAATGGATTGGGAAAAGTTCCACGCAGACCTTGGCGTGGATAAGCGCGAGCCATGCGCTTCCTGCTGGGCCCGCCATATCTGCGGCGGCGCCTGCTATGCCATGGGTCTCATGCGTTCGGGCGACGCGCTCGCGGTCGACGCCGTGGAGTGCGCCATGTCGCGGCACCTCAGCCGCCGCTGCCTGGAACTCGCCGTGCGCCATCTGGAACGGGCCAACAGCCTGCGGTCCTTAGGCCGAAGGCTGCTGGCTTATTGAAAGGGCTTTAACAGGCCACGATGCCGTATACCGTAAAGGCGAAGTCGTAGGTATCCCCGTCTTCTTCCTCAATTTCGATCTCGTAGCGCTGGCGGTAGGTTCCGTAATTTATCATAGGGTAGTATGGACTAAAGGTATCAAGAATTTGAGCCTGGAATCCGATTGAAAAAGCCGCGCTCGTTGAATTAGCCGCAACCGTGCCTGCGGTTAGGTTGGAGGACAGCATTAAATAATTACACTCCATACCTTCCCATGCGGAGAAATAAATAGGTACCCCATAGACGCCATGGGCGTAGCCCGAAGCAGGGCGGACCACCTTACCGGCTACCTCGTTTAACCGTATAGCCGCGCTTGACGCATTTACGAGCCTTAACGATGTGCTTAGCGTAGCCGAAGGCCGTGTCGACCACGAGGGAATCATTCCCGCGTACACTTCTCCCCCCGAGTACACCCGCGTCGCGCCGTCGGTGAGGTACACCGTAGGGCCCGCAGGCCCCGCCGGACCAACGGCCTGCTCGCAGGAGAAAAACAGTAGGCTCAGCGCGGCCATAATCCAATATCTAGCTTTCATCGCTCCCCCTTGGTTGGTTTACTCTATAAACAAACTAAAAGCGTTGTCAAAGCGTGACATAGGGGGTTCAAGGTAAAATACGGGCTGAGCTTAGCAGCCGCATGGCGCAAGAAAGGTAGTGGAGCGCAGTATCTCATTCCTAGAAAAGGACATATGATTTTCCAGGCTTGGCTGGATATGAAGCGGATATGACGAAGGCAAGTACTAAAATCTTGTTAGTTTTTAATTAGTTATATTTAATGTTAGAATTAAGTGAATTAATTACATTTGATCCATCCGTGCTTCCCCGCGTGCTAGGCTAAAAGGCCAAGAAGGATAGGAACTCAGGGTAAACAGGAGCACATATGAATGAAAATGCTACACGAGACAGCGCTTCCATGAATCCAAGGTTAATCATCTCCATTGCCTGGATAGCTACCATACTGAGCAGCCTGCAGGGAGACACGTACAGACTAAGCGATCCAAGCGCGTTGCAGGCAACGATCGCGAACTCAGGGTCCGTTACCGTGACAAGTGATTTATTATTAATAATGGCGATTATTTTCGCCATTCCAATATTGCTATGCGTACTTACGATGATATTGAAATATACCATTATGCGTTGGCTTAACCGTATTACGAGTATTTTTTTCGGCTTGTTTCACGCGGGGTATTTGGTATCTATACTCGTTTTTTGGAAGTCCGCCGGCTATGAAATCGTATGGGCCGCTATGGGGCTTATGCTTTCGATTGCGGTCATCGGCTATGCTTGGAAATTGCCGAAAACAGAAATTTAATATCACCCCAGGCGACAGGAGAGCGGCACCAGCAGGGATAGCTTGGCCCTTTAGCGACGCGAATGCGGCAGCGCCGCGGCCTTGAAACGTATAGCTCTACTCTCCTTTAGAAGAGTAGAGCTTGATTAGCCTGATTCCTATTAGCATATACCAGGCCATGAGAAACGGGGCTGAAGCCGATAGAGGAATGAAGGTCAGCGGCGGATTCACCGCGACCGTGACAAAGTACCCCAAGCCCAGGAAATTCGCCGCGAGGCCTAGGTATCCCGTAATCTTCGAGAAGACTCCCGTTCTCAGCATGGCCACGGATACGATGACGCCCGCAAGAGTTACCAAGGTGAAAGCCCAAAATACTCCGTTCCCGAATACCATGGGGTCGCTCGCCGTTATGAGCGTCTGCCCCGCGGATAAAAATCCGGCTCTCTCGATATCGCTTGTCGCTGCGTAATATCCACGACTTAGGGAAAGCATCGTAAACGCCTGATTTGAGAGAAAAAAGAACGCTATGCCCGTAAACGTAAGAATAGCGGAAACGAGGGCCACGCTACGCGCCGCCTTCCGCAAAGCGGCGAACAGCCCCAGGAAAATGAATCCGACCAGCACATAATTGATATGGTCAAAAGCGTTTAAAAATAGTAAGCCAACGACGCTGTCTGAGCGCAGCAATCCAAACCAATCCGCGATCGTAAGCGGTGGCGTATCGGGGCCGCCTTTAATGACGCCCATACTCTGCAAGAGACCGTATTCGGCATTGAGCCATCTCCTAAATACTATTCCCGCAACGAGCGCGGCGATGCCGCCGACAAGGTAAAGAATCCGCCAAGTTCCAGAGGCCGGGGTCTTCAATGCGCCATGGGCCGATATAGCCGTATTACCCATTAACTCCTCCTAGTCGCGATGCGCTCCCGGGAGCGATAACGGGGCGCTTTCTAGTTTCAACCTGCGATACTCGCTACGCTTCCCATCACCCGAGCTGATAAAACAGCGGCACGAGCACCGGCACGAGCAGGGACAGCATGGCTCCGCTCGCGAAGCTTATGGGCACGGCGGCGGGGCCGGCGCACTGCTCGATAAGCGGCAGGGTAACGTCCATGGCCGTGGCGCCGCCAACGCCAATGGCGCTGAAAGGGCGCTTGCTTGCGCCCAGGAGCGGTATCAGGAGCAGGGCCAGGGCTTCCCTGAGCAGATTGGCCAGGAAGGCAGCGGAGCCTAAGAGGGGATCGCCCAGGTCGGCTATGAGCACGCCCGAGAGGCTGTACCAGCCGAAGCCCGCGGCCAGGGCCAGGCCCTTGCCCGCGCTGATGCCGAAGAGCGCCGCCACCGCCAGGCCCCCGAGCAAGCTGCCGGCCACCGTGGCCGCCGGCACCAGGGCGGTATCCGCGCGCGCGAAGGCGGATTTCAGCGATAGTCCCGACTGCGCGAACTGCATACCCACCATGAAGAGCAGGGCGTTGAGCACCCAGCCGGTAACGCTGCCGTAATTAATAGACCGGAATTCGGGCAGCGCTACGCCAAGCGCGGTGCCTATGACCACGAAGGCTAATAGGATGGCCGGCCCCTTGAAATGGCCCCAGCCCGGCGCGCCCGCGGACGGCACGGCGACGACCGACTCCTCCGATACCGCCGCCGGATTTGCCAGGCCGCACTTCCTCCGCGAGCGCAGAGTATCCAGGGCGGCATAGGACAGGAATATGGCGATGACGGTGCCCGCGACGGCGAAGGCGGCCGTAGCCGCCGCCAGGAGGCCTATCTCGCCTATGCGCGAGAAGAGTTCACGGGCATTGCCTAGGCGGAAGCCCATGACGAAGAGCAGGGCGAAAAGCACCAGCTTAATGATGCGGTCGCTAAGCGCGGGCGGCGTGGACAGGCGCAGGCAGTGGCAAAGCGCCCCGGCCGCCATGAAGGCCACGAGCACGAGTATCTGGATGAATGCGTCCATACTATACCACCGCGGCCGCGAAGGCTTCCGTCGCGCCGCAATAGCGCAGGAGCAGGTCCGCGAAGCGCTCGCCTAGGGCCTTCAGGGCATCCGGCGTGTAGAGCGAAGGGGGGGCGTATATGAAGCCGGCATAATCCCGGCTATCCTCCTTAAGTTTGCCTGCCATGGAATCCTTCACGGGATTGCCCAGGGGCGAGCCGTCGGCGGCGCATACGCAGAGGAGTCCGGCCAGGTCCATCTCATGCCCGGCGGCGTTAAAGACGTAGGATTCGCCCTCCGCCGCTATGCGCACGAGGGCTTGCCCGCCAAGGGAGCGCAGGTCGAGGAGGCTGATGGGCAGCTCGGTATCCAAGGAAAGCAGGTTATTGCAGTCCACGGGCGCGTTGATGGAAGGGAAGCGACCTTCGCGGGCGGCCTGGGCCAGGTATTCGCTCGCCGGCTTCTGCCTGCCCGCCGGCTTATAGCCCCCGGCCCGCAGCATGTCGCGTACGGCGTCTTTTATGCGGGCGGGCGGGAAATCTTCGGAGCCCCTGAGGGAGGCAAGGCCGTTAAGTTCGGCGAGGAGGCCTTCCGGCGTAGGCCCCGCCTGGCAGCCCTTGGCTATGACGAGGCAAACGAGGCAGGCGCCCAGTCGGGCGTCATCGGCTTTGGCGAGTTTCATGGCGGCTCCTTCTCTCTGGCAGCCGACGCTCCCTGCGCGCGCGGCCGATCCCACCGTAGCATGAAGGGTTGCTCGCCGCAAGCGGCGGCGCAAGCGGCGGCGCAAGCGGCGGCGAGTTTCGATTTGACAGGCGATACCGGCCATGGTACATATAGCGGCTAATCACGCAGATAAAAAAGGCGTTGGCATGGGCACAAGCGACAACGGCAATCTTAAGGCCTTCATCCCGATTTGGATAACCCAGGTTTTATCGACCCTAGCCACATCGATGTCATCGTTCGCATTGGCTGCCTGGGTCTATGAGCAAACACGTAGCGCCAGCGCCATGGCCCTGATACAGGCGGCTTTCATTACGCCATTCCTCATAATGTCCTTCTTCGCCGGCCCCCTTATAGACCGCCTGAACCGCAAGCTCATGATGGCGGTCAGCGACCTCGTTGCCGTCGTGGGCACGGTAGGCGTGTTGGCGGTATTCCTCTCGGGTTCTCCCGCGCTTTGGATGATAATAGCCTCGTCCGCCCTCAATGGCATAGGCAATGCTTTTCAATGGCCCGCCTTCTCGGCCGTGCTCGGCTCCATGGTACCCAAAAAGCAGCTGGGCAGGGTGAACGGCTTGGTAGGCCTCATAGACGCCGGCCCTCAAATACTAGCGCCCGTGCTCGCGGGCCTGCTCTTACCTCTCATACAAATAAAAGGCATACTTATCCTCGACCTGGCCACGTTCGCCTTGGCGGCGGCCGCCATACTGGGCGCTCGCATACCTCAGCCGCCGGTAAGCGAAGAGGGCAAGAAACTTATAGGCAAAGGCATCATAAGCCAGGCCGCCTTTGGCTTCAGCTATATCTTTAAGAGGAAAAGCCTCATGCAGCTGCAGTTGCTTTTCCTCTTCGCCAACCTGTTTTCCGGCATGGGCTTCACCCTGATGCAGCCTCTCGTGCTTTCAAGAAGCTCCATGGACATGATGGCGCTCGGGTCGGTACGGAGCGCGTGGGCGCTGGGCGGCTTTTTGGGCGGCCTGATTATGTCCGTATGGGGAGGCTTTAAAAAACGCAGCTGGGGCGTGTACTTAGGGTGGATGGCTAATGCCCTATTCGGCATGGTGCTGCTCGGCGTTTCGAACTCGATAACGCTTACCGTCATACTGGCCGGCCTCGGCGCCATAGCCGGCCCTATAGTCAATGCCTCCAACCAGGCCATATGGCAGCAGAAAGTACCGCCTGACCTGCAAGGCCGGGTGTTCTCGGCGAGGCGCCTCATAGCCTGGCTTACCCTGCCCATCGCTCCGCTTATAGCCGGCGCCCTTGCCGATTTTGGTTTCGAGCCTCTGCTTGCGACGTCGTCAACGCCGTTCGCGCGGCTCGTCTCGCCCCTGTTCGGCAGCGGACCGGGCACCGGAACCGCTTTTTTGCTATCGCTCACGGGCCTTGCCGTGATGGCGTCGGTTTCTCTCTTTTGGTGCCTGCCGAGCCTGCGAAACGCGGAAATACTGCTTCCCGACCCCACGATCGAAAGCGGCCGCGAAGCCGCTAACGACCCTGCGGCCGCAAGCGAAGCAAAGCCCGCGGAAGCGGACGCGGTTGACAGCGAAGGGCCTAAGTAGTTAGGCTGGGCGCCCGGGGGACTATGAAACGATTCGACGCGCCCGTAACGGGCATCAGGCCCATAGCCCGGGATTACTTCGAGCTGCGTTTCGCCTGGCCCACCGAGGCGGGGCCGCCCCTGCCCGGCGCCTTTTTAACCGTGCGAGCGGGCGGGCAGTACGATCCCATACTGCGCAGGCCCTTCGCATTCTCATCCTATTCCCCCGAGCATGGCGAGGCCGCCTTCATATTCCAGCTGCGCGGCCGCGGTACCCGCTGGCTGTCGCAGCTTCGCGCCGGCGATAGCCTCGATGCGCTGGGCCCTTTGGGCAAAGGCTTCGGTTCACCGCCGCCCGGCTCCCGGCCGCTGCTCATAGGGGGCGGCATAGGGCTGGGCCCCAT
>JBGSKZ010000531.1:0-2112 GCA_041741035.1 Treponematales bacterium | reverse complement strand
CCGCTTCCGGCCGCTCTTTGCCTGAAAGGCCGTCCCAGCGGGGGCCACCAACCGCGCCGAGCAGTACGGCGTCCGAGGCCTTGCAGTTTTCCAGCGTGGCCGCGGGCAGGCTTTGCCCGCAGGCGTCTATGGCCGCGCCGCCCATGGGCAGTTCCTTGAATTCAAAGGCATGGCCGAAGCGGAGCCCAATGGCCTCAAGGGCGGCCTTAGCTTCGCGGGTAACGTCTGGGCCTATGCCGTCGCCGGGCAGGAGCGCTATCCTAGCCTTCATGACGCGGCTCCTTCCGCGGCCGCGGCGCTTCCAGCGGCTGTTTTTTTGGCCGCTTCCATGGCCCGCCGGGTGTACTCCATGAGTCCGCCTGCGGCTATGATGCCCTGCATGAAGGGCGGGAAGGGCTGGGCCCGGTAGCGCCTGCCCTGCGTGATGTTCACGATGAGGCCGGCGGCGTAATCCGCCTCGAGCCGGTCTCCGGCTTTCGCGTCTCGGGCAGCCTCGGGGCATTCCATGATGGGCAAGCCTATGTTTATGGCGTTGCGGTAGAATATGCGCGCGAAGCTGCACGCGATGACGCAGGCTACGCCGGATGCCTTGATGGCCAGAGGCGCGTGTTCCCTGCTGGAGCCGCAGCCGAAGTTCTCAAGGGCTACGATAAAATCCCCCGGTCGCACGCCGGAGGCGAAGCGCGCGTCTATGTCCTCCATGCAGTGCGAGGCGAGAGCGGCGGGATCAGAGCTGTTTAAATAGCGCGCGGGTATGATCACGTCGGTATCCACATCGCGGCCATACTTGAATACGCTTCCGGTGCCGTTCATAGCGGACTCCTTGCGGCAAGGGCTTGAGCTGGGGCAGGCCGCTCGGGGGCGGCCAGTATGGAGGCGGGGTCGACGAGGCGGCCGTCCAGGGCGGCCGCGGCCGCAACCGCCGGGCTCGCCAGGTATACCGTGGAACTAGGGTCGCCCATCCTGCCCACGAAATTGCGGTTGGTGGTGGCCACGGCGCTCTCGCCCGCGGCCAGTATGCCCATGTGGCCGCCCAGGCAGGGGCCGCAGGTTGGCGTGGACACGACGGCTCCCGCCTCCACCAGGGCCTCGATGAGGCCTTCGCGTAGGGCTTGCAGGTATATCTTCTGCGTGGCCGGGAATACTATGCAACGCACCTTTTGCGATACCCTGCGGCCCTTGAGTATGGCTGCGGCTACCCGCAGATCCTCAATGCGCCCGTTCGTGCAGGAGCCTATGACCACCTGGTCAACAGCCACGCCCGAGGCGGCGGCTATGGTGCGCGTATTGGAAGGAAGGCTGGGAAAGGCTACCGTGGGCTCGAGCGCCGACAGGTCAATATCGATAACCCTTTCGTATACGGCGTCGTCGTCCGGGGCGTATGC
This sequence comes from Treponematales bacterium, assembly GCA_041741035.1. Lineage (GTDB taxonomy): Bacteria > Spirochaetota > Spirochaetia > Treponematales > UBA12059 > UBA5200. The sequence goes on along the minus strand of JBGSKZ010000531.1, from coordinate 727 downwards.
CGCATAGGGCCTTGAGGATATCGAGGCGGCCCAGGCCCTCGTGGCCTCGTCGACGGGGAAGATGCCGTTTTTCGCTCCCGCCTCTATGGCCATGTTCGCCACGGTGAAGCGCTCGTCCATGGACAGGGCCGCCACGCCGGTGCCGACGAACTCGAGCGATTTATAGAGGGCGCCATCCACGCCTATGAGCCCTATAAGGTGTAGGATGAGGTCCTTGCCGGATACCCAGCCCCGCGGGGCGCCATGCAATACAACCTTTATGGCGCCTGGCACCTTGAACCACGCGCTGCCTAGGACCATGCCCGCCGCCATGTCCGTGGAGCCCACGCCCGTAGAGAAGGCGCCTACGGCCCCGTAAGTGCAGGTATGGCTGTCTGCCCCTATGATCAGCTCGCCGGGCAGCACCAGGCCGCTCTCGGGTATGAGCGCGTGCTCTATGCCCATACGGCCTATCTCAAAGTAATGCTCTATGCCCTTGTCTATGGCGAAGCCGCGCATGGCCTTGCATTGCTCAGCCGCCTTTATATCCTTGTTCGGCGCGAAGTGGTCAGGTACCAGGGCGATTTTGGACGGATCGAACACCTTCGTGGCGCCGCAGTTCTCGAACTCGCGTATGGCCACCGGCGCGGTTATGTCGTTGCCGAGCACCAGGTCCAGCTTGGCCTCGATAAGCTGCCCCTCCTCCACATGCTCGAGTCCCGCGTGCGCCGCGAGTATTTTCTGGGTC
>JBGSKZ010000530.1:0-6472 GCA_041741035.1 Treponematales bacterium | reverse complement strand
CCAGGCCGCCCAAGCGCCCAGCAGGGCCTTCTCCAGGTCCTCAGCCTTCCTCCGCTGAACGCGCAGGGCCGCCAGGGCCGCTTCGCCGGCCTTTTTATCCTTGGCCGCGAGCATGGCCATAAGCGGGCCTTCCAGCGCTTCCGCGGCGGGAATGAAGGAGGACGAAAGGAAACTGGGGCCGGGGAAATCCGCGGGCATAGGCTTCGACCCGGCGGCTTGCCCCTGGGCGGCTTGCTCCTGGGCGGCCAAGCCGGGGCACGCGAAAGCCGCGCCCAGCAGGGCTATGGCCAACAGGCCGGGCAAGATCCCGGTATTCGCGTTTCTTATTGCGCCGCTCCAATATTCGCTTGTCGGCCGTCTTCCGGAAGCGGCAGCGACTGGCCGTGCAGATCCTGCGCGGCGGCCCAGGGCAGGTATGGCGCCGCGGACACGCAAGCGGAATCGCGGGAAAGCGAATAGAACTCTTTCTGCCTCCCGGAGAAGGTGCGGCCCGGCTCTTCCGCGAAATTCGGGTAGGACGCCGATGCATACGCGGAAAGCGAGCCCGGCGAAGCGGGCGCCGCCGAAGGGGACATGCCGGAAGCCTGCTCGAGATAGGAAGCGAAACCCCACAGGCTATTGGCCAGCACGGTATCGGCGGCGGCCGGCTGGTTCGTTTTCATGAAGAGCGAGCGGGGCGCGTCCGCGTGGATAATGGACGCGGCCACGAGCACGCGCGAATCGGCGTTATCGAGAAAGCCTATGCCGCCGGCCTTGATAAGCGCTGTGTTATGGCCGAGCCGCAGGCTCGAGCCATTGCGCAGCAGATACGCGGCTACTTCGCCCTTCCAGGACAGCTCCATATAGGCGCTGGATATGTCCAGCTCGGCATTATCCAGGCTCGCTATCCTGAAGGAGCTCGATCCGCCCTTGGCGAAGAGGGCGAGCCCCTGCACGGAGGCCCGGGCGCGTTGTAAGGCAAAACCCACATAGGCCTGGCTCGGATTGGCGTCTATGCGCACCATGCGGAATTCCAGGCTGCCTCCCCTCAGGCGCAGCCCCTCATGGAAGGAAACGCTCGAGGCCACGCGTATGCCGCTGTCGCGGAGGGATAGCGCGCTGTCGCTGGCGTCTATAAAGCGCGAAGTGAGGGCGGAAGCGCTTTCGGCCGTGCTCGCGCTCATATCCAGGCTCGAGCGCTCAAGGCGAAGGGCGCAGGCGTCCAGGCCGCCGCTCATGGCGATGGAGCTATCGCGTATGACGATTTCGCTATCGGAGCCCTGGATCAGGTCATAACTGCCCGAGCCCTGGGCGCGAAGGTCCAGGCCGGCCAGTACGAGCCTCGCTTTGCCCACGCGTATGTAGTAGGGCCTCGGCCCCGCCGCCGAAAAGTCCAGGCGGGCCTTGGCGCCGGGCTGGTCTTCCCAGGACGGTCCGAAGCCACCTATGAGGGCTATATCGCCGCTTAGGTCCAGGGGGGCGGAGAGCCTGATGACGCCGCGCAGGTTTATGGAGCCCTTGCCGGCGGCCTTCGCGCGCGAGAGCGCCTCTTCCAGGCTCAGCAGGGGGTCGTCGGGAGTGCCGCGCGCTCCCGCTTTGCCGTTATCCGCCACGTAAATGGAGTCGCGGTCGACGACTACCACGGAAGGCTTCATCTCCGGCGAGCGGTTTCCGAACTGATCTTCGGCGTAGGCGCGCACTATATAGCTGCGCCTGCCATGCTCTCCCTCATCCGCGCCCAAGGCTATGGGCTCGCGGTAGGGAACGAAAAGCGCGCCGCCGTCCCCGCTCGCCGACACGAAAATCGTGCCTTCTGATGGCGCGAACTCGATAATGGCGTCCCCTTCGGCGAAGGAGGCGAGCGCGCTCCGCAGCTCGGGCACGGGCGGCGCTTCGCGGTCTATGGAAAATTCAAGGAAACGCTCGTCGCCCGCGCGGCCGCTGGGATCGAGCTCCGCGGCCCGCAGCCTATACCGGACAAGCTGCCCGTCTTTGCCCTCCAGCCGAAGGCCGGCCGCGCCCAGCCGCAGGCTGGAAGGGCCTATGGCGGGCGGATAGGCGTCGCCTTGGCTCAGCTCGTAGCGAAGCTCCCGCTCGGCGCTCAAAGCCACGGGCTTGCCGTAGCGCGCGCCGTTTTCCGCCCCGCTTAAGGGCGGAGCCTTGGCCGTGGTCCAGGCGGCCAATTCGACGCTCGCCAGCTCGCTACGCGAGCCGCCGACGGATTCTGAGTAATACGATAGCGCGCATTTGCCCGCGCTCCGGTCCACGATTATGGGAACGCTATACGGCTCGAAGCCCGCGCCGTTAATAGACAGGAAAATACGCGAGTCCAACGAAGGCCAGCTGATTATGGCTATCGGCCCCAATTCATCGACGCGAGGCTCCGCGTTCAGGCTCAGGGCCGACGATGAGGCGAAATTAGCGAGATTCGGCCGAAAGCGTCCCGGCGTCGCGGCCACGACTATGCCCGCGCCGTCGCTGTAGGCGGGATACACGAGGTATTCGCGCCCGTCGCCCGGGCTCAGGGGAACGCGCGCGCTAGCCGCGCCGTTTACTGCTTCGACGAGCGCGTACGCCTCCGCTTTGGCGAGAGGGTCTCCGGGATTGACCGCGAGTAGGGCGCGGGCGCCCGGCGGTACCGTAAATCCTACCCGCAGCGCGTTGGCCCCGTCTTGTTCCAAGCGCAGCGCGAAATCATGCGTAGCCGAAGCGCTCAGGCGGCTCGTAGCCGCGGGCTTTTGGACCGGGGGCTTGGCGGGCAGGGAGGAAGGCTTATACGCCGCGGGGCTGAGCAGCCAGAGCGCCGAACTCGGGGCGCTCGCGTTGCCCGCCGCGTCCACGGCATAGGCAGCTACGCTCAGGCTCCGGGTGGCGTCCTCGGGAGCGTAAAAAGAGCGCTGCGCGGAACCCTGCCAGGCCTCGAAAGGCGCTCCGTCCACGCTTATAAAAAAGGGGCCTTGGCCGCCCAGGGCCGGGCTTACGCTCGCGCCCGCGAAGCCCGAGGCGGGCTCCAATGTAGGGGCCGGGGGCGGCCGCTTATCTATGACGTAACGCAGGACGCGCTCGGCGCCGGCTAAGCGCAGGCGAAGCTCGTAGGCGCGCTCCTCGCCGGGGAAGGCGTCGAGCGCTATGGCGCTATGCGCGCCCAGCCAGGGGTCGTCCGGCGAGAACGCGTACTCATAACGCTGCGTCAGCGACGCTACCGCCGGTATGTAGAGCGCCGAGGCGTACGAACCCTCGGCGGGAAGGCCTGAAAAGGGGGCAGCGGCCTCCTGGCCATAGGCCGCGGAGAGCGGCAACGCCAGGAGGAGGAACGCGGTCAAGGCTGGGGCGCGGCCAGGGCGTTTCATCACTGCTTCAATACGGAAAGTATTTCCTGAAGCTCCGGATCCTCGGGATAGTAGTGGGTCTTGAGCTCATTCTCGGTGAGGCCCACGAGCTCGTGGCTCATATAGTGTATCCAGCGCTCGTCCTCGGGAGTGGCCACGTCGTGCAGCCTGCACCAGTAGTCCGGCACTATGGGCAGGGAAGCCCCGCGATAGCGCACGATCTTGTAATCGTGCACCGCTATCTTCAGGTCCTTACGGGGCACGCCCTTTTCCAGGATTATGGTGGCGAGGTGGTTGATGGTCCTGCCCGAATCGTAAATGTCGTCGATGAGCAGCACCTTGTCGCCATTGCGCAGGTATTCGGGGCTGTAGGTCCAGCCGTCCACGCGGACCTGCTCGCACTGGCGCACGTCGGTGTAGGAACGGGCCACGACCGCGGCGTAGAATACCGGCCTCGAATCCTTGCGTACGGCCTTGAAGTATTCGGAAATGACGTTGCCAAGGTAGGCGCCGCCGCGCAAGGACACGTAAATGACGTCCGGCATGAAGCCGTCCAGGTGTATCTTATGCGCTATCTTCAGCGCATTGTTGCGCACCTGGTTATAGGATATGAATTCCTTGCTCATCGGCACCTCGCTATCCCTTACTTTAGCATTACTTACGCACCAAAGCAAGCGTGTCGAGCTTTTGGCCAGCCCGGTATACCTCGAACTGTATCTTGGTGGCCTTGGGGTCGTTGATCAGGCGGTAGAAGTCGCCCACGCCGTTCAGCTTGACGCCGTTTACGGCGGTGATCACGTCGCCGGCGCGCAGGGACAGGCTGGCGGCGGGACTGCGCGCTATGACCGAGCCCACGGTAACGCCCTTCTGGCCTTTAGCCAGCTTCTGGGCCTCGCTATGCTCCGGCGTCAGGGCGAGCACCTCCAGGCCGGGCCACAGCTTGGCGTAGTCGGAGGCCGAGCTCTCGTTGCGCTCCTCGATGCGTACCTGCACGTCCAGGCTCTTGGACTCCCGTATAATGGAGAAAACGGGGCGGCTGCCCGGGGCGAGATCGCCCACGATGCGCACGAGCTGATCCACGTTGGCTACGCTTTTGCCGTCTATGGCGAGGACGAAGTCGCCCGAGCGCAGGCCCGCCTTGCCGGCGGGGCCGTCGGTGAACACATGGCCTATGAAGGCCCCGCGCTTATCGCTTATGCCCAGTTCGCTCAGGCTCGCGCGCTCCAGGGTGCCTAAGAGCACGCCCAGCCAGCCGTAGCGCACGCTACCCCTGCTTATGAGATCCTCAATAACGCGCTTGGCGTTGTTTATGGGTATGGAGAAGCCCAGCCCTATGCTGCCGCCCGTGTTGCTGGCTATCCAGGTGTTTATGCCTATTATCTCGCCGCGTATGTTGGCCAGGGCGCCGCCCGAGTTTCCGCGGTTGATGGCCGCGTCGGTCTGTATAAAATCGTTGATATTGCCCTGCGGGCCGCCGTCCCGGCCTATGGCGCTGATTATACCGGTGGTTACGGACGAAAAGAGGCCGAAGGGGCTGCCTATGGCTATGGCCCAATCGCCTACCTTGAGCGCGTCGGAATTGCCCAGGCTGGCCACGCGTATGTCCTGGTCCTTGGTCTCAAAGACGACCACCGCCAGATCCTTGCGCTCGTCCGCGCCCACGAGGGAAGCCTCGTACTCGCGCTCGTCGTAGAGCTTGAGGGTGATGCTCGTGGCCCCGGCTATGACATGGTTGTTGGTAAGCACGTATACCTTATCGCCGTCCCGGCGCACGATGATACCCGAGCCCAGGCCCTGCTCCTGCGGCTGGGGCTGAGCCTGCCTCTCCTCGGGCGCCGCTTCGGGGTCGCCGAAGAAGAAACGCCAGGGAAACTCGCCCGATTCGGGAACGGAGGAGCTGCCTACTACGGAGAGCTCCACTACGGACGGCAGGACGGTCTCGGCTACGTAATTGAAGGCTGTCTGCAGGGCGCTAGCCTGATCGATGGCCTGCGACACGCTGGGGTTGGGAGGCGCGGACTGGGCGTAGGCCACGGCCCTATCGCCGCCTGAGCCGCCGCCGGCGAAAATGGAAAAAGCCGCCACGAAACCTATCATGATGCCTATAAGCACCAGGTTCACTAAAAAGACTTTCTTGGAAAACAGGGCCTTAGTCAGTGACATATCGCTCTCCTCGTTGATGTATGCGAATAATATAATACTTGAAGGGCGAATCGGTTACTGCGGGCTATTAGCCCGCGCCTCCGGGGGGCTACCAGTTCGTCAAAACCTCAATGCCATCCTTCGTGACCGCTATGGTATGCTCGAAATGCGCCGACAGCGAGCGGTCCCTCGTCACCACGGTCCAGCCGTCGTCGAGCTCTTCTATGGAGTCGCCCCCTATGTTGATCATGGGCTCTATCGCGAGCACGAGGCCCGGAACGAGGCGGGGGTTCGGTCCCGAGCTGACGTAGTTGGGGACTTGCGGATCCTCGTGGACGGCAAGGCCAACGCCGTGGCCGCAGTACTGCCGCACGACGCCGAAGCCGGCGGCCGTGGCGTGGCTGAAGACGGCGCGCGAAATGTCGTGCACCCTGCCGCCCGGCTTGGCCGCGGCTATGGCGCGTTCAAGGCATTCCTTGGTTACCGCCACGAGCCGCGCCGTAACGGGCGCCACGGGCGGCAGGGCCACGCTGAAGGCGGCGTCGCTGAAATAGCCGCCTAAGTTTATGCCGCAGTCTATGCCTACGAGGTCGCCTGGCTTGAGCACGCGCTTACCCGGTATGCCATGGATGACTTCCTCGTTCACCGATACGCAGAGGGTCGCGGGATAATCATAGTAGCCGAGGAAGGCGGGGATAGCGCCATGGTCGGCGATGAAAGAGCGGGCTTCCCTATCAAGCTCGCCCGTGCTTATGCCGGGCGCGATCATAGGCTTGATATGGGCATACATTTTCGATAACAGCGCGCAGGAACGGCGTATGCCGTCCAGCTGCTCTGGGTTTTTTAGCTTGATCATCGATAGAGTGTCCTTCCCGTTACGTGGTATCGGCTCAAGGCCAGCATAGCGCTCAAGGCTGGCGAGCATCAAGCGCGCTCAGGCCGCGCTTGGCCTCCAGCGACAGGGGGTCCGCCTGTATAGCCGCCCTATAGGCGGAGCGGGCGGCGTCGGGCTTGCCGCCGGC
>JBGSKZ010000529.1:0-2202 GCA_041741035.1 Treponematales bacterium | reverse complement strand
CCTTTAAGCAGGGCTATGGCCTGGGCTATGGGCAGGTCGCGGCGCTCCTCGTCCGGATCCAGATAGTTTTCCAGTATGTACAGGAGCCGGGGAGACAGCTCGACCAGGGCGCCGGGGTCAATGCGTAGGCCCTTCCGGGGCAGGTCCGAGGGATGGGTGCGCGTAAGGAGCGTGGCCATGGTGGCGGCCGCGGCATAGAGGTCCGAGCGCGTGCCCGCCCTGCCCGATATCTGCTCCAAAGGAGCGTAGCCGGCGCTGCCCATCATGCTGAAGCTGTCGCGGTAGGCCAGGCGCACCGCGTCCTGCACGCCGGAAAAATCCACGAGGGCTAGGCTGCCGTCGGGCCTTACGATGAGGTTTTTCGGATTTATATCGCGGTGTATGATGGGCGGGCGCAAGGCTTGCAGGTAGGCGAGGATGGATAAAAGCTCGACGAACAGGGCTTCTATTTCGGCTTCGGTCCAGCGCCGGCCCGACTCGAGCTCCGCCGCCAGGCTGCGCCCTGGCATGCGCTCCATGACCAGGCACAGCCTATGGCCGTCCGCCTCGTCGAGCCTGAAGGAGTCCACGTAGCGGGGTATGGCCTGATGCCTGAGGGCCTTGAGCGCCGCGGCTTCCCGCTCGAAACTCTCGTAGCCCTTCCAGTCGGGCATGTCCCCGAGCGCCAGTATCTTGATCACGACCAATGAGCCGGCCGGCAGGACCGTGCAGCCCTCGGTAGTAGCGGCGGCCCAGGTCTCCGCGTAGGGGCTCTTGCCCAGGCGCTCTTCGAGGCGGTACGAGGAACGCAGAGGCTCTCCGCTCTTCATGGCTTAGCCCTCCCAGTGTGGCGCTATCGTCGATACGCCGCCGGCTGCTCGCCCGGCGGATAAAAGATAGGCCGGGCGAGCCCTAAGCGCAATGGCCAAATAACCGCGCCACTGGCAATCGGGATTCTATTACGCAATACTTGCCAGGTGGAGGAAGCCATGCAGCGAGCAAGCGTTAAGACCGCCTTGATTACCGGCGGCAATGGGGATATGGGCCGGGAAACGGCAATAGGCCTGGCGGCTTCCGGTTACCGGGTCATCCTTGCCGGGCGCTCGCCGGAACGCTGCGGAGAAGCGGCGCGGCGCATCCTCTCCTCCGTGCCTGGCGCGGCCGTCGATACGCTAAGCCTTGATCTTGCGGATTTTTCCTCGGTTCGGGACTGCGCCGCGCAACTCAAGAGCCAGCTTTCCACGTTAGACGCGCTCATCCTCAACGCCGGGGTGATGGCCCCCCCCTGGCAACGCACCGCGGATGGCTTTGAGCTTCAATTCCAAGCAAACTATCTAGGGCATTTCCTTTTATGGAAGTTGCTTGCGCCTTTGGTACTCGCGTCCGAGGGCAAGAAGGTAATAAGCATTTCGTCCTTATCCGGCGAAAAAGGCGCGGACCGCAGCGTCATCGATTTTGAGCGGGACGCGCGGATCGGGCCGGAGGATTATGTTCCCATGAAATCTTACCGCGAGTCTAAGCTCGCGCAAATGCTTTTTACCCGAGCTCTCCGCGACCGATACGCCGGCCAGGGCCTGAAAGCCTGGGCCGTTCATCCGGGCGTCGTGAACACCGGCCTTTTCTATGCCGGCAGGCCGGCGTGGTACCGAGCGCTCATGCAGCCCCTGGCTTGGATAGGCTACCTTAGCGGCTTCATCGTTACCCCGCGCAGGGGCGCCCGCACCGCGATAGCGCTGGCTACGGGGCGGACGGAAGGCGACTCGCCCTACTGGGCGGCGATGAAGCCGCGCTCCTGGAACCCCATAGCCGACGACGGGGGCTTAGCGACGGCGCTTTGGGACTGGTCCGTTAAAGCCGTGGCGCCCTGGCTGTAAGGGTCGGGGGGAAACGGACGCTCATTACGCCCAGCCCCCCGGCACCAGCTTTTCGCTCGCCTGGGGCCCCCAGCTGCCCTTCTCATAAACTAGGGGCTCGGGCAGCTCATGGATGAGGGGCTCGACGATGCGCCAGGCCTCCTCCACATAGTCCTGCCTGGCGAAGCGGTTAGTCTCGCCGCGCATGGCGTCCGACAGTATCTCTTTATACGGGTCGGTGGACGCTATGTCGTGGTCGTGCATGGCGACGAGCTCAAGCTCATGGCCGCAAAGCGGACATGCAGGCTCGCGCACGCTGGCGCCAAGGGCTATTACCATGTCGGGGCTGAGGCGGAAGCGCATATAGTTG